>JAEZBK010000247.1 GCA_023427355.1 Pseudomonadota bacterium | reverse complement strand
GGCGGCAACGAGATGACGCTCTTCTCCGTCATCGCCAACCTGCTGCATTTCGGCATGGTGATCGTGGGCCTGCCCTACAGCTTCCAGGGCCAGATGCGCATCGACGAAATCACCGGGGGTTCGCCTTACGGCGCCAGCACCATCGCGGGCGGCCAGGGCGAGCGCCAGCCCAGCCAGAACGAGCTGGCCGGCGCCCGCTTCCAGGGCGAACTGGTGGCCAAGACGGCAAACAAGCTCTTCGCCTAGCGCGCGCTGCGCGCACCCTGTTCCACGCCGCCCGTCACGTCGCCCTTCTTGGACGGCTTGGCGGGCTGCTGGTCGCTCATCTTCTGGCCCGGCGTGGCGCTGGGCTGGTTCTTCTGCTGATTGTCCGCACCGCGCATCTTGGTGCTGTGGCTGTTGCCGACGCTGCCGATGGACTGGCCCATGGGAACTCCTTCTCCTAAGGTGTGACACGGAAACGGGCGGCACATCGCCCTGTTCCGGGAACCCGCCGCGACACCGGCGGTTGGCTGAAGGATGAAACGCTCCGCCCTTTCCATCCTGCTCGCGGGCCTGATCGCCCTGGTCTTTATCGGCGTGGGCGTCGCCATCCAGCGCGACCTGACGTTTCCGCCCAACAGCCTGCCCTGGCGGCCGGTCGAGCTGGACCAGCCACCCCACTGGATGACGCACTGGCAGATTCGCCGCCTGCATGCCGATCCCGAACAATGCCGCGATGCGCTCACCCGCGCGGGCCTGCGCTTTACGCCCATGGCCGACAGGCAAAGCGGGGAGTCGTGCGGCTTCAAGGCGGTGGTGCGCACCGAACGCGCGCCCATCGCCTTCAGCATCACGCCCTACGCCACCTGCGCCATGACGGCGGGCCTGTTGTGGTATCAGAACCGCCTGCAGGCCTTGGCGCGCGAACACATGAAGAGCCGCCTGGTGCGCATCGAGCAGATCGGCACCTATGCCTGCCGCAACATCAACAATGCCGAAGACGGCAATCGCAGCCAGCACGCCACGGCCAACGCCATGGATATCAGCGGCTTTACCTTCGCCGATGGCCGCACCGTTCGCGTTGCCCGCGATTGGGGAAAGGAAACGCCGAAGGGCCGCTTCCTGGCCGCGGCGCGCACCGAAGCCTGCGGCATCTTCAATGCGGTGCTGGGCCCCGAATACAACCGGCTGCATGCCGATCATTTCCATCTCGACATGGGCCCGGCCTGGATCTGCCGCTAGGAACTTTCGGAACGCCCATGGCGCGCACCGGTTCACACTCCATCACAGGAGGTGAATCATGGACCGCAAGCTCGACGACAAGCTGGACCCCAAGGCCAAGGGCAAGCAGACGCCCCGCGCCGATTTCGACCGCAACCGGCAGGGCCTGTATGGCGGGCTGCCGCAGGCCCGCGACCAAGACGCCGATACCGGCAGTCATCCGCCCACCCGCGCGTCCTAGCCGGACGCAAGCAAAAGGGCGCCCCCCGCGCGGGAGGCGCCCTTTTTCACGACCTGACGGGCGTTACTGCCAGTCGCGGTCGATCTTGTAATAGTCGTAGCTGGTCTCGCGGATCGAACCCAGCGAGCCGTCATGGCGGGTCAGATCCTTCAGGTCATAGGCCGGCGCGGCTTCCAGCCGGCTCTTGTCCATCGGGATGACATAGCCGCCCTTGTCCTCGTCGTAATCCAGCATGGACCAGGGGACGGGATAGTATTTCTCGCCCATGCCCAGGAAGCCGCCAAAACCCAGCGCGGCGAACAGGATCTGGTTGGACTGCTTGTCCAGCACCACATCCTCCACCGTGCCGATCCGGTCGCCCGTGGGGTTGTAAACCGCCGTACCCTTCACCTTGGACGCCAGGATCGCGCTGGTGTGTCCGCTCGTCGTCGTCATGCATTCCTCCATCATTGGATGCTGTAACAACCCGGCGTTCCCGATTCCGTTGCGGGAACCCGGCGGAAAAGACGGAATTCGGCGCGTGAAACAGGCGGCTGATCCTGCGGCCGTGGCGGTTGCGCCAAAGTTCCAACCCGGCTTGGATAGGGCCATGACGGATTCGACCAAAAAGCCTGCCTCCACCCTGATCCTGCTGGGCGCCACCGGCGACCTGTCCCAGCGCATGCTCATTCCGTCCCTGTTCGGGCTCCATGCCGATGGGCTGCTGCCTTCGGGCTTTCGCCTGGTGGGCGCCGCCCGCCGCGACATGACGGATGCGGAGTTTCGCGATTTCGCCCGCGCCGCCGTGACCAGGTACCTGCCGCGCGACCGGCAGAACGAGGCGAGGCTGTCCGCCTTCCTGGGGCTTTTGCACTACCTGCCGATGGACCTGGACAATCCCGCCTGTTTCGAGCCGGTTGCGGCGCTCCTGGGCGACAATGGGCAAAAGCCCATCGGCGTCTTCCTCTCCATCGCTCCCAGCCTGTTCGTCAACGCGGTGACCGCGCTGCGCCAGGCCGGCATGGCGGGCGACAATGTCCGCGTCGCGCTCGAAAAACCGCTGGGCCACGACCTGGCCTCCAGCAAGGTCATCAATGACAGCATCAGTGCGCTCTTCCCCGAAGACCGCACCTTCCGCATCGACCATTATCTCGGCAAGGAAACGGAGCAGAACCTCCTGGTGCTGCGCTTCGGAAACATCCTGTTCGAGAAACTGTGGAACGCGCAGTATATCGACCATGTCGACATCACCGTCGCCGAGACGGTGGGGCTGGAAGGCCGCAGCGCCTATTTCGACGGCGCCGGCACGCTGCGCGACATGGTGCAGAACCAC
>JAEZBK010000164.1 GCA_023427355.1 Pseudomonadota bacterium | reverse complement strand
CCCCGGCCCAGTGCCTGGATTGCTTCGACCAGAAGCACTGCCAACTGCGCCGCGCCCTGGCGAAGGCGCGGGACGAAACGGTCAGCGTGCTGCGGTCCTTCGATCTGAAAACGACCGCCGCGCAGCTTCAGGCCAAGCGGCAGATCCCGGCACTGGCCGGCCTGCTCTAGAAAAAGGCCGACAGGGCGAGCGACACATAGCCCGTATCGCCCGTGCGCGGTGCGTTGGGCGCGGTGTTCAGGAAGCGGCCCTTGCCGATCCAGGCGCCGTTCAGTTCGGCCCGCAGAACCTGCGGCATGATCCACCAGCGGATGCGGCCTTCGATCTGGTGGCCGGCGAAGTCCCCGGATGCGCCGCTGCCGTCCGTAACGCCCGATGTCGAGAAGGCATCATGCGGGTCGGCCAGCCACATCGGCCGATAGGCCACGAAGGCATCCACCGTGGGGGGCAGTTCCATTTCAAACCGCACGCCCGGCGTGGCGATATTGGCGCGGCCGATCTGCGCATAGATGCCCGATGGCGCCAGGTCGGCGCGCCGCATGCCGAACAGCGTGTCGAAGCGGCCATAGGTGCCCCCGGTGGTGCCGCCGCTGGCATAATCATATTCCAGCGACAGGCGCGGCTTCATTTCGCCCGCGAAGGTGTATCCCATATCGACATGCGCGAACCAGGCGGAGACGCCTTGCGTTGGCGCAGTCGCCGCCAGCGAGCGGCGAATGCTGCCGGTCTGGTAGATGATTTCCGCTTCGTAATCGAAGACGTTTGCCGCCGGATTGCGGATCAGCCGCAGGTCCAGATTGTGCAGGTTGCGGTTGCGGGTGGGCCGGCCGGGGGTGTCGGTTTCGGCAAAGCCGACATAGCCCATTTCCAGCGCGGCGCCGAGCGGTCCGGGCAGGGACACAAGGCCGCCCCACAATTGCTGGTCGAAGCCTTCGGCATCGAAGGCGATCTCGTTGTTGCGGATCGAGGCGGCGTCATCGGGACGGCGCTGCTGCGGCAAGGTATAGAAGATGGTGGCGGAAATGTTGCCGGTCCAGCGCAGGTCGGCCCGCAGTCCGGTATAGCCATTGGTGGTGTTGCGGTAATCGTCGGCGGCGACGAGGCGGCGCGCCCCCAGGTTCAGCGTGAAGCGCCCGGCCTGCAGCGCCAGGCTGGTTCCCGCGCCAAAGGGTTCGGCGAGGCTTGTGGCGGCATAGGCCTGGACAAGCTCCAGCGCGTTGACCTCGCTGGTACTGATGGCGCTGCCCCGGTTCGCGCCATAGGCGCGGCTGTCATAAATCTCGCCACCGATGCGCCAGCCCTCGCCGCGATATTCGCCCAGAATCTGCGGGCGCAGGCTGAAAAGATCATCCGACGCGCTGAAGCCCGCGCGCGACTGTCCTTCCAGCGCCTCATAGCGGGCGCGGAAGGAGCCGCTCAGCGACCAGCCATCCTGCGCGGCCTGGGACCATACAGGCGTGGCGGCACCCAAGCCTATTACGGCCAGCACCAGCCCGGTCCCGTATCTTTGAAAGCCGCGCATGATCATCCCCGCGAGAATCGCGGGAAACTTTAAAAAAGCCGCAGGACAAAGGCCATGGCGCCAAGGCTGTGTCCACATGGCGTCTTTGTCATGCCCGGAAAGCTAGGCGAAGGCCTGCAAGGCGCCGTCTTCCCCCGGACGCTGGACGATGGGATGATGCGTCGAGACATGGCGGGTAAAGGCTGCCACGACCTCCGTCAGCTTCTGTTCCGCCTTGGCATCGGTCAATTGGCCCTGCGCATTGAAGGCATCCTGCGCCCGCGGCACTGCCACCATGTGGGGAAAAACATGCACTCCCAGGGCCTCGAAGGGCACGCGGGTATGCCACAGACCCGCGATGCCGCCCGAACCGCTGGGCGAGGCGCTGAGCAGCAGGAGGAATTTCCCCGCCAGTGGGGAAGGCTTGGTGCGTGAAAGCCAGTCCACCAGGGTCTTCAGCACGCTGGATATGCCGCCTCACCATGGGCGGCGCACTCAAGGCCGCGAACGTCGCGGTCCAACGTATCGCGCAGGTGCTGCAAAAGTTCGATCAGGAACCGCAGCGTCTTCAGGAGCCCTTCCGCCCCCGTCCGGTCTGACCCGTTTTCGAGTCTTCCCCCAACTGTCCGGGGCTGGCGGCAGGCCGGTCCCGGAATTTTTTTGATTGGAGTATGCCGGTATTTTTGATGCATCTGCGGATGCGACGGCTTTCCTGTTTGAGGACGCGCAGGTTCGTCCAGGATTAAGTGCCAGAAGGCGCACGCCGGGCTGAGGGTGCAGAATTGTCTAGCAAGATCATGCCTTTATATTGCTAACCCGGCGTTAACCATTCTTAACTACCCACAGGCTCGCACTCTTAACGGGCGGGCTGCATGTCTTCTTCTCTGGTGGATTTGACGCGCAGCCTGAACCGGCTTGCGGCACGCCTGCGCGCGGAAGCGGCGCAGGATGATGGCACGCTGCGCCGCCGCTTCGGCAGCACATTGACCGAGCTGCGGATGATGCGCGATTGCGCGGCCGCCAAAATCGCCGCCAATGATCCCGCGCGCGCGGAGCTGGCGAAAATCGATGCCGCGCTGGCCGAGCTGGCCGGGATATTTTCCGCGCTGCCGCGCGCGCCGCTGACCATCCAGGTTGCCCATATTCCGGCGCGTCGCAGGCAGCAGCGCGCCGCCCGTCTGGATTCCGATACGCGCAAGCTGTTGCAGCGCGCGGCCTTGGTGCTGGGCGTGGGCGGTAGCATTGCCGTGCCGATGGCCGCCGCAGCCGATGGCTGCACGGGGACCGCGTCTGTGGTGTGCGTCGGTTCGATTCCCGGCGGCATATCGCTGGGCGGTTCGACCCTGTCCGTGCTGGTGCAGAACCTGATCGGCGACATCACGCCGGCCAGTGGCAGCAGCGGCATCTCTGTTTCCAGGACGGCGTCCACCGGCAGCGGCGCGGACGTCCTGAACAGTGCGGGCGGCGGCGGCACCGGTCCCAACCTGTCCACCACGACCAACAGCGCCACTTATACCATCGCCGCCACGGGCAATACGGCGCACGGCATTTACGTCAACAGCCAGGGCGGCAATGGCGGTGGCGGCTCGACCGGCGCGCTGGGCGTGCCGGCGCGCGGCGGCGGGGGCGGCGGCGCGGGCGGCAACGTCACCATAGACAATGC
>JAEZBK010000031.1 GCA_023427355.1 Pseudomonadota bacterium | reverse complement strand
TGTCAGGTGCGCGGCGGGCTTCAGGCTGGTCTCGTCCACGATGCGCTTGACCGTGGCATGGGTGCGCTCGCGCGTGGATCCGCCCGCGCCATAGGTGACGGAGACGAAGCTGGGGGACAGCGGCTCCAGCCGCTTGATGGCGGCCCACCGCGCAACCTCCGCCTCATCGGTCCTGGGCGGAGAGAATTCGAAGGACACGATGGGCGCACCACCATTGCCGATAAGGTCTTTCAGGCTCATGGGGCCTCGTTCTTGTTGCGTGTGGCGAGCCACAATTTGACGGTGAGCTTGTCGCTGGCGGCACCCTGGGATGCAATGATGTCGGTGGCGGCCAGGCTCAGCCCCGCCGCCTCCAGCCAGCCTGCGACCTCCGCATCGGTAAAGCCCAGGCGGCGATGGGCATATTCGTCGCGCAGGAACTCCAGGCCGTGGGGCGCGAAGTCGGCGATCAGCAGACGCGCCTGCGGGCGCATCACCCGCGCCGCTTCGGCCACCGCAGCGCCGGGATCGTCGAGGTAATGCAGCACCTGGTGAAGCAGCACTGCGTCGAAGCCGGCTTCATTGTCGCTTGTGCCCGCATCGGCGAAAGGCAGGCGGTAGAGATCGCCCAGCCGCACCTGTGCCTGGGTGAGCGTCTGGCTCTGCAGCCTGTCACGGGCGATCGCGAGCATTTCAGGGCTCACATCTATGCCGATGGCCCGTTCGGCCTGGGGCGCCAGCAGTTCCAGCATGCGGCCCGTACCTGTGCCGATATCCAGAAGTTGGGTGATCGGCCCGCCCAGGCGGGACAGGATCGCCGCTTCCACGTCTTTTTCCGGGGCATGCAGGCTGCGGATGCGCGCCCATTCGGCGGCATTGGCCTTGAAATAGGCTGCGGCCCGGGCCGCGCGCTGGGCCCGCACCTGCTGCAGGCGCATCATGTCACCAGGATATCCGCCCGACAGCTCGGCCACGCTTGCGCTCAGGCGGGCGCCCATCCCGCGCCCGGCGGCGCGATAGAACACCCAGCTTCCTTCCTTGAATCGTTCCAGAAGCCCGGCCTCTCCCAGAAGCTTGAGATGGCGCGAAACCCGGGGCTGGGACTGGCCGACGATTTCGATGAGTTCGCTCACGGTCAGTTCGGCTTCGCGCAGCAGCAGGAGCAACCGCAGGCGGGTGGGATCACCCGCCGCGCGAAGCATGGCCACCAGCCGATCCACCGCACCCTCCAAAACATATAAGCATATCTTTATATGCTGTCCCGGAGCCCGTTCGCAAGGGCAGATACCCCGGTTTCGGGGCTGGATTTTGCAACGCAAAAACGGCAAAAACACCGCCATTACCAAGGGATGTTCGGCGATGCGCAGTTGGAAGGCGCGGCTGGTGGGACCGATGCTGGGCTTTTGCAGCCTGGTGCTGACCGCCTGCGCCGCGACTGCGCCCTCGCCCGAGGCGCTGGCCGCCAACGACCCCTTCGAAGCCACCAATCGCGACATCCTGGTTCTCAACCAGCACCTGGACGAAATCTTCTTCGTTCCCACGGTGAAGCGGTATCTGTCGCTGCCCGAAACCGTGCGCCTGGGTGTGGGCAACTTCCTGCGCAACCTGGCTGCGCCCACGGTGTTCGTGAACGACATCCTCCAGGGCAAACCGGATCGCGCCGGCACCACGCTGGCGCGGTTCGTGCTGAATACCGGCCCTGGCCTGGGCGGACTGTTTGATCCGGCCACGCGGCTGGGCCTTGCGCATCATAATGAAGACTTCGGCCAGACCCTGGCGACATGGGGCGTGGGGGAAGGCCCCTTTGTGATGCTGCCCCTGCTGGGACCGAACAATCCGCGCGACACGGTGGGCCTGGCCATGGACACCTTCGTGCTCGATCCCACCAATTATATTCGGGTCAAGCAGCATCTGTGGTGGTCGGCGGGGCGCCAATATGTGCGCGTGCTGGATCTGCGGTCCCAGACATTCGAGACCTTGCAGGGGATCGAGCGCAGTTCCGTGGATTATTATGCCGGCTTGCGGAACCTGTACCGCCAGGTGCGCGATAACGAGATACGCGATGGCGCACCGGCGCCAAGCGCGGATTTGCCCGATTTCTAAGGAACCCCTGGCCCCGCACGGCCTTGAAACCGCCACCCAGACCCGCGATGCTTCGGGTTCCAGAACCAAGAGAGTCCCATGCTGAAGTCTGTCCGCCTGGCCCGCCGCACGATCCTGGCCGCCCTGCTCGCCACGCCCTTCGTGGCCATGCCCGCCATGGCGCAGAACCAGGCGGAGGCTTTCGTTTCGCAGAACATCCAGCGCGGGCTGGGCATCCTCAACAACAAGACGCTGGCCCCCGCCCAGAAGCGCGACCAGTTTGAAGACTTCCTGCTGACCCTGACCGACGTGAAGCGCATTGCCGACTTCACCCTGGGCCAATATCGCCGCAGCGCCTCGCCGGCCGACCTGGCCGCCTTCGAGACGGCGTTTCAGAATTATGCCGTGGCGGTTTACCAGTTCTATTTCTCCAAATATTCCGGCCAGACGCTGAAGGTCACCGGCTCGACCCAGCGTGCGCCCACCGACAGCATCGTTTCGACCCAGCTCATCGATCCGGCCAAGGGCAACCAGCCGCCGCTGGAGGTCTCGTTCCGCGTGCGCACCGATGGTCCGCGCCCCGTGGTGACGGATGTGTCGGTCGAAGGTGTGTGGCTGTCGCTGCAGCAGCGCGACCAGTTCGTCGCCTTCCTGGGCCAGAACAACGGCAATGTGAAGCTGCTGGTGAACCATCTCAGCGAACTGGCCAAGCAGTTCAAGTCGTAAAAGACCCTGTTTCCAGCGAAAGCCGCGCCTTCACGGGCGCGGCTTTTTCATGCCGCAAGGGTGGACTGCATCGCGTTCAGCAGGCCGCCAAAGCGCGCAAAGGCGTGGGCAGCTCCCGCCTGAACCCGCGCCATGTCCATCGCAGGCGCATGCAGCTCAAGCCGCGCGCAGAACAGGCGCCAATGTGCGCCATCGTCCGCATGCCCGGCAAAGAAGCCGCGCCCGCCCTCGGGCAGGAGAGCAGCAAGCTGGCGATGGATCACTTTTCCGCCCAGGGTCGAGCCCTGCACCGTGTACAGACAGCCCACGGCGAAATCGGCATGCCGCGCGGGTTCTTCCTCTTCGCGCGCCGCCGCCTGGCGGCACCAGGCGAGATCGCTTTTCAGCGCCGCCAGCCGGAGCCGATGGGCATCGCCCAGAACCGGGGCCTGGAGGGACGCGGCGGCCACGATGCAATGCCCCGCCATGGCCGTATGATAGCGATGCAGCATCACCAGCAGCGCGCCATAGCCTTCGCGATCCATGCGGCCTTCGGCAATGCGCGCAAAAGGCTCGGCGCCATGCAGCGCCTCATGAACCGCTTGGGTGGCATCGCGCAGGGATTTGTGTGCGCCGCTCATCCGTCGAACATGCCGGACAGGCCACGGCGCAGATGATCGGCGCCATAGGGCTTGGCCACGACGCGCAGGCCCGGAAAGCGTTCGGACAGGCCCGCACCTTCGCCATAGCCCGTGGCAAAGGCGAAGGGCACACCCATTTGCGAAAGCCGCTCGGCGACCGGCATGCTGCTTTCCGCGCCCAGGTTGAAATCCAGCAGCGCGAAATCAAAGCTGGCTTCATCCAGCACGGCCATGGCGCGCGCCAGGCTGGCCGCGACCGTCACCTTGACCGCGCCGATTTCCTTCAGCGCGTCCTCGGCATCCAGGGCGATGATCATGCTGTCTTCCACCAGCAGCACGCGCCTGCCCTTGAGCGGCTCGGCCGCAACCGCCAGGTCCTTGCCTGGCGTTGCGGATCGGCCCGTCGCCACGCCGGCGACATGGCGCGCCGGCACGCAGAAATGCGCCCGCACGCCGGTCACCTGGTATGAGATATCCGCCTTGCCGCCCAGGTCGAAGGGAATGGACTGCTCGATGATGGTGGAGCCGAACCCCCGCCGCGTTGGCGCGGTGACGGCCGGGCCGCCGGATTCGGACCAATCCATCAGCAGGTCTCCTTCGCTGCTCAGGCGCCAGGCCACCGTTACCTGGCCACTGTCGGACAGGGCGCCATATTTTGCGGCATTGGTCATCAGTTCATGGAAGACCAGCGCAAGGGTGGTGAAGGCGGAAGGCTGGATCATCAATGGCGGGCCTTCCAGCTTCACCTGCGCGCGCTTGGCGCCCAGGAAAGCCCCGGTCTCGACTTCCAGCAGATCGGACAGGCGCGCCGGCCCCCAGCTTTGCGACGTGATCTGGTCATGCGCCCGCGCCAGCGCCGCCACGCGATCGTCCAGCGTGGCGACGAACCCTTCCACCGTCTGGGCGCTGGAGCGGGTCTGGGAGATGAGCCCGCGGATCAGCGCCAGGATGTTGCGGACGCGGTGATTGAGTTCGGCGATGAGAAGCGCCTGACGTTCCTGCGCCTTGCTGCGCTCCGCCTCGGCGCTGTCGGACAGGCGCAGGAGAACTTCCAGCATGCCCGAACGCAACCCTTCGGCGACGCGGCGCTGCGCTGCGGTAAAGGGCAGCGACTGGCCCTTCACCAGTTCCGACCAGGCCTCGAAGCTCTTGCGCGGCGTCAGCCGCGCGCCATGGGGCCCATGCTCCACCGGCTTTTGCGGATTGCCGGCCCATCGCACCGACCGCAACTGTTCGGCGCGGAACAGCACCACGTAATCACCCGGCGCGCGCGACACCGGGATGGCAAGCATGCCGGAGGCGCGATCGGCATAGGCAGCGGCCTCGGGCACCAACTGGTGCAGGCTCTCGCTGATGCAGACATCGTTGACGCCGCGGTCGATCAGGTGGCGGATGATGACGCCAAAGCCTTCCGGCGGCGGCGTCAGGCCCAAAAGCGTGGCGCGCCCATTGGCGAAGACGCCAACACCATCAGCGGGAATCAGGTCCAGCACCTGCTCGCCCAGCCATTGGGCATTGTCCATCAGCGCCGCATCCTGCGCCATGGTCACCATCAGCCGGTCGGCGGCCATGCGGGCATGGGATTCATACTCGGCTGCCTGCCGGCGCTCCCGGCTTTCCAGCATGAAGGAAAACATCTGCCCGAACAGTTCCGCCGCCGTGCGGTAGGCCAGGGATGGCAGGAGCGGACCATAGTGATGGCAGGCAAAAAGCCCCCACAATTTGCCGTCGCAGATGATGGAGATGGAAAGCGACGCGCCCACGCCCATATTCTGGAGATATTCGATATGGATCGGCGAGACGGCGCGCGTCACGGCCAGCGAAAGATCCAGCGGCGCGCCCTTGGCGTCGCGCTGCGGCAGGATGGGAACGGACACGCTGTTGATGTCGGCGATGACACGGAAAATGTTGCGCAGGTAGAGCTTGCGCGCCTGGGGCGGAATGTCGGAGGCGGGATAATGCAACCCCAGGAACGAATCCACGCCCGGTCGAAGCGCTTCGGCCACCACCTCGCCAGACCCCTGATCGTCGAAGCGATAGACCTTTACCCGATCAAAGCCGGTCAGCGCCCGCACCTGCCGCGCTCCCTCGCGCAGGAAACCCTGGAACGTGTCCGCCTGGCCGACGCGCGCAATCATGGCGCGCACCATGGCCGCGGCCTCCATGTCCTGCACGACGGCCGGCTCGGCCTCGATGACAATGCAGTCGCCGGAAAAATGCAGCGCCACGTCGAACGGCGCACCGCCCTCGCGCAGCGTGACGCCGAAAAGCCGCTCCACCGCATCGGGCCCGCGCAGCAGGGTGACGCGGTTGCGGATATCGTGGATGGCGCGTTCGGTGAAGAAACCGACCAGCGGCTGGCCCAGCACCGCACCGGGTTCGACACCGGTATGGCGCGCCAGGTTGGCGGAGGCACGAACCACGAACCAGTCGGCGCTGACCGCAATCAGGAAGCCGAAATCCTGAATGTTGCCCAGGATGTGGATCGGCTCGCGCTCACAATTGGTGAGGTCTATCGGCGTGCCCGGCTGCAGGGAGGCGGGACTCATTGCGCCCACAGGGGCAGGCGTCCGGGACGATAAGCTACGCTATGCATTCGACCTTCATAGAGGCCGCCATCAGGCCCGTAAACGAGCCGAGCGTACAGTTCCCGCAATCTGCCGAATTGGCAGAATGAGTAATTACGCCCGCGTGAAACGCTTGTACTTGATCCGATGCGGCTGGTCGGCATCCACACCCAAGCGGCGTTTCTTGTCCGCTTCATAATCCTGGAAATTGCCTTCGAACCATTCGACGTGACTGTCGCCCTCGAACGCCATGATGTGCGTGGCGATGCGGTCCAGGAACCAGCGATCATGGCTGATGATCAGGGCGCAGCCGGCAAAATCCTCCAGCGCGCTTTCCAGCGCGCGCAGCGTATCCACGTCCAGGTCGTTGGTGGGTTCGTCGAGCAGCAGCAGGTTCGCGCCCGATTTCAGCATCTTGGCCAGGTGAACGCGGTTGCGTTCGCCGCCCGACAACTGGCCGACCTTCTTCTGCTGGTCGCCACCCTTGAAGGCGAAGGCCCCGGCATAGGCGCGGGAATTGATCTTGGTCTTGCCGAACTCGATGATGTCGGTGCCGCCGGAAATTTCCTCCCACACCGTCTTGTTGGGATCGAGCGCATCACGGCTCTGGTCCACATAGCCGATCTGCACCGTGTCACCGACCTTCAGCGTGCCGGCATCGGGCTTTTCCTGCCCCGTGAGCATCTTGAACAGCGTGGTCTTGCCCGCGCCGTTGGGACCGATGACGCCGACAATGCCACCGGGCGGCAGCTTGAAATTCACATTCTCGTACAGCAACCGGTCGCCAAAGCCCTTGGCCAGTCCTTCGGCCTCGATCACCACGCCGCCCAGGCGTTCGGCCACCGGAATCATGATGGTGGCGGTGCCGGCGCGCTGCTCCTGGCTCTTGGCCACCAGCTCGTCATAGCGGTTGATGCGCGCCTGGCTCTTGGCCTGGCGGGCCTTGGGGCTCTGCTGGATCCATTCGCGCTCGCGGGCGATGGTGCGCTGCTGCGAGGCTTCCTCGTTGGCTTCCTGGCGAAGCCGCTTTTCCTGCACTTCGAGGAAGGAGGAATAATTGCCTTCGTGCGGGATGCCCTTGCCGCGATCCAGCTCCAGGATCCAGCCGGTGACATTGTCGAGGAAATAGCGGTCATGGGTGACCAGGATGATGCAGCCCTTGTAGTCGCGCAGGGTCGATTCCAGCCAGGCCACGGATTCGGCGTCCAGATGGTTGGTGGGTTCGTCCAGCAGCAGGATGTCGGGCGCATCCAGCAGGAGGCGGCACAGCGCGACACGGCGGCGTTCACCGCCCGACAGGGTCTCCACCGCGGCATCGCCATCGGGGCAGCGCAGCGCGTCCATCGCCTGATCCACCTGGCTGTCGAGATCCCACAGGCCCTGCGCCTCGATCTCGTCCTGGAGCCTGGCCATCTCGTCGGCGGTCTCGTCGGAATAATTGGCGGCGATCTCGTTGTAGCGGTCCACCAGCGCCTGTTTCTTGGCGACGCCTTCCATCACGTTTTCGCGTACATTCTTGGTGGGATCGAGTTGCGGCTCCTGCGACAGGTAGCCGGTGCGCACGCCATCGGCGGCCCAGGCCTCGCCAGTGAACTCCTTGTCCATGCCCGCCATGATCTTCATTAGCGTGGACTTACCGGCGCCGTTCACGCCGACAATGCCGATCTTGGCGCCCGGATAGAAGGACAGATAGATGTTCTTCAGAACCTGCTTGCCACCCGGATAGGTCTTGGACAGGTCCTTCATGTAATAGACGAACTGGGGGCCGGCCATGGCGCGTTCCTTGCTGTATTCAGGCGTGTTGCAGGGGTTTTAACGAGGCCGCAGCCCCGTCGCTACTGGATTTTCAGCAGCGAGATTTCCGGGATCGAAAGCAGGCCTTCGCGGCGCAATCCCGGCGCGACGAAGAGGCTTTTGCCGCCTGCCAGCGTCAGGCCCGGCGTGGCGCCCGACCCCGCCACGGCCAGGTCGCAAGCCTGCCCATCCAGCGCGGCGGCATCATGCGCCAGACAGAGCGTGGTGCCTGGCGGCAATGGCGCCAAGGCACGGCCCTGGCCCGCGCTGAGGCCCGCCAGCAAAAGCGGACCACGGCGCGTATTGATGACGACATGGAAATTGCGCAGCACGAAGATGCCGGCCTGTTCCAGCGCCTGGCCCATCTGCGCGGTGTCGGCCTCTCCGAGCACGGCAAAGACGCCCATGGGGGCTTCCAGCCGCGCCAGATGCGCCGCGATCGCGTCCGGCGCCATCGTGCCGGCATAATCGCCCGCCAGCAGCACAAGATCGGGACGCACGGTATTGGCCTTGCGCACCAGATCCTGCAGCTTGTCGTCATCGACAAAGCCCGACCCGGCCCCGAGGTTGCCGATCACCGCGATGCGGATCCCGGCCAGCGGCGTACGGGCGCCGCCCACGACATGGTCTTTCACGCGCAGGCTGTCGGGAATGATCCAGAAC
>JAEZBK010000022.1 GCA_023427355.1 Pseudomonadota bacterium | reverse complement strand
CTGGAAATCTCGGCGGCGGGCCTCAGGCGCCGCGCCGCGCTGGATGGCGCGGGCATGAGCGAGGACGGCTTCCTCAATCCCCTGCGCGAACTGGTCAATCGCGGCTACACCCGCGCCGAGGAAATGCTGAAGAATTATCACGGCGTCTGGGGCCGCGATCTGTCGCACCTCTTCAGCGAATACAACTTCCTCTAGCCGCGCGCCGCTTTTCCACCCCCGTTCGCGGGGGCGGTGCCGCGAAGCAGCAGGGGCTATCCACCTGGAGCAGGAAAGCATTTCTCCTGTTGCTTCCTTGGCTTCGCACCAAAATTGCGTCCGCACATATCCACGTATCGGCGCCAGCCCGCCGCGCGTACCATCAAGCGTGGAGAAACAGGAGGCAGGGGGGAGTGACCCTTGCGAAATTTGGCGGTTCGAATGGAAGCGAAAGTCAGGCCGATACCGAGACTTAAGCGAAAACGCGGCGGCCAGCCCGGCAATCGCAACCGGCTGGTTCATGGCCGCTACAGCCGCGCGGTGCGCGAACACAAAGCCACACGCCGCGCCTGGCTGCGCGCCTTCCTGGCGCAGTGCGACGCCGTCATCGCGCTGGCATGGGCGCTGCACGCGCAGCGGATGGCGCAACGCGACAACCGTGAGGCATCAAACCTTGGGGCTGGGAATCCCGCCGAACACCACCGGCTCGCCGGTGTACTGGCGCGTCGCGTTGTTCCGCTTGATCATCCAGTGCGGATATTGCGGCCGGTCGGCGCTGATCGCGTCCAGCGCCGCGATCTCGTCCGCCGTCAGCACCAGGTCCACCGCCGCGATATTGTCTTCCAGCTGCGCCATGGTCTTGGCGCCGATGATGGTGGTGGTGACGAAAGGCTTCATCCGCACCCAGGCCAGCGCCACCCGCGCCACCGACACGCCATGCGCCGCCGCGATGGGCCGCATCGCCTGCACGATGCGGTCCGCCTTGTCTTTGTCAATCGGCGGGAAGTCGAACGCCGCCCGCCGGCCCGGCTCCATCGCCGCATCGCCGCCAGGCGTATATTTGCCCGCCATATAGCCGCCCGCCAGCGGGCTCCACACCAGGCAGCCGATCTGCTGGTCGGCCATCAGCGGCACCAGCTCCTGCTCCAGGTCGCGCCCGGCGATGGAATAATAAGCCTGGTTGGTCTCGATCCGCGCCCAGCCGCGTTTGTCGGCGATGCCGTTGGCCTTCATGATGCGCCAGGCTTCCCAGTTGGAGACGCCGGCGTAACGCACCATGCGCTGGCTCACCAGATCGTCCAGCGCCCGCATGGTTTCCTCCACGCCCGTCGCGATGTCGGCCTGGTGGATCTGGTACAGGTCGATATAGTCGGTCTGCAGCCGCTCCAGGCTCCGTGCCACGCTGTCCATGATGTGCCCGCGCGAAGCGCCGATGTCGTTGGGGCCGGGCGCCATGCGCCCGAACACCTTGGTCGCCAGCACCACATCGCTGCGCTTCACGCCCAGATCTTTCAGCGCCTGCCCGGTCATGCTCTCGGATTCGCCGATGGCATAGACGTTGGCGGTATCGATGAAGTTGATCCGCGCCTCCAGCGCGCGCCCGATCAGCGCGGTGGCTTCCTTCTGGTCCTGCCGGCCGATCGCACCGCCCAGGAAGTTCGCGCCGGAAAAGGTCATGGTCCCGAAGCAGAGTTCGGAAACCTGCAGGCCGGTATTGCCCAGCCGATTGTATTT
Organism: Pseudomonadota bacterium; assembly: GCA_023427355.1. Lineage (GTDB taxonomy): Bacteria > Pseudomonadota > Alphaproteobacteria > Micropepsales > Micropepsaceae > Rhizomicrobium. The sequence goes on along the minus strand of JAEZBK010000022.1, from coordinate 2,402 downwards.
CATCGCGCTCTCCTAGCGCCGCCGCGACAGCCACAGCAGCGTCACGCCCGCGATCGCCGTCGCCAGGCCATACTGGATCCATTCCTTGCGGCCGATCATCATGCTGCCCTCGGGCCAGTTGATCCAGCCCGCGCCCTGCAGCGCAAAAATGATCCCGGCCGTCAACAGAAGTGCGCCAAGTCCGTTCATGTGGTGCGCTCTTCCGGCAGGGGGATGAATTCCTGGTCGTCGCCCGGAATGGGGCCGAACCGGGCCTCCTTCCAGTCCTCCTTCGCCTGCTCGATGCGCTCGCGGCGCGAGGAGACGAAGTTCCACCAGATATGGCGCGGTCCATCCAGCGCCATGCCGCCCAGCAGCACCACGCGCGCGGGCGCATGGGCGAAGATCGTCACGTCTTCCTGCGGATACAGCATCAGCAGCGATCCGGCCTTGTGCGTCTCCGTCCCATGCAGGTCGCCGCCGGTTTCCACTTCGCCTTCCACCACCAGCATGGCGCGTTCGCGATGTTCGTCGGGATAGTGCAGGGAGCCGCCGGCCTCGAACTTCGCATCGGCATACAGGATGGGCGAGAAGGTCTTTACCGGCGATTCCAGCCCGAAGCCCGTGCCCGCCACCATGCGCAGCGTCACATCCTTCTCGGTCTTTTCCGGCAGCGTGTGCGCTGGATAATGCTGGAAGCTCGGCTCGGTATCCTCATGGTCTTCCGGCAATCCGATCCAGCTCTGGATGCCCCACATGCGATGGCCCGCCGCGCGCATGTCCGCCCCGGTGCGCTCGGAATGGACGATGCCACGCCCCGCCGTCATCCAGTTGACGTCGCCCGGGCGGATTTCCTGCACCGAACCCAGATTGTCGCGATGCATCTGACCGCCGTCGAACAGATATGTAATGGTCGCCAGCCCGATATGCGGATGGGGCCGCACGTCAATGCCGCGGCCGGGCGGGAATTCCACCGGGCCGAAATAATCCAGGAATACGAAGGGGCCGATGGTGCGGCGTCCGACCTGCGGCAACAGCCGCTTGACCAGGAAGCCGCCGCCAAGGTCGTGGGTCTTGCCGGGAAGTGGGATCATGGGTCCGGTATAGCGCGGGGCGGCGGCTTTGCGAAGCAATGCTTTGCATGTAAAACGGCGCGCAGGATGGCCGCCAGCGCCACCGCAATTCATCTGGGGAAACACCATGATCCGCAAATCGCTCCTGCCGCTGATGGGCGGCGCCGCCGCCATCGCCATTGCCGTCGCCACCCCCGCCGTGATGGCGCAGAACCGCGACGACGCGCTTCAGATGATCTCGGTGGACGTGGAAGGCGGCGGCGGCACGGTGTTCGTGACGCCCAACAAGCGGGTCGTGGTGATCGACACCGGCAATCCCGACGCCAGCGGCGCCACGGGCAATTATCCGTCCTCGCAGCGCATCGTGGATGCGATCAGGGCGGCGGGCGGCACCAAGGTGGATTACCTCATCACCACCCATTATCACGGCGACCATTACGGCGGCATGGAAGGCTTCATCAAGCGCATCAAGGTGGACAATTTCATCGACCATGGCGCCAACCGCGAACTGCCCGGCACCTTTGGCCCCGGCGGCATGATCGGCCCGGACTGGCGCACCGTCGGTCCCGACGGCAAGCCGATGGCGGGCCGTGGCGGCCAGGTGCCGCCGCCCCCGGCCGACCCCAGCGTGCCGCCGCCCAACTCCACCGAGGGCCAGTATCGCAACTACATGAAGCTGATCGGCTCGACCGGCGCGAAGCATCGCGTGGTCAAGACCGGCGACCGCATCCGCATCGACGGCATGGACATCCACATCGTCTCCGCCGACGCGGTGATGCCGGCCAAGGCGCCGCCGGGCTCGCGCGGGGCGGTGCCCGAATGCGCCACCATGCCGCCCATGGCCTCCAATGGCGGCGAAGAGAACACCCGCTCGGTCAGCATGGTCATCACCTATGGCAAGGCGAAGATCGCCGCCTTCGGCGACCTGACCTGGGACCGCGAAAAGGATCTGTTCTGCCCCGAAGACAAGGTGGGCAAGGTGGATGTGTACCTGTCCAGCCACCATGGCACCCGCTGGTCGGGCAGCCCGGCGATGCTCAACTCGCTGCAGCCCATCGTTACCATCATGGGCAACAGCGCCACCAAGGGCGGCGATCCGGAGCGCATCAAGACCATCGAGGCCAATCCGCGCCACCAGGGCCTGTGGAAGCTGCATGGCCCGCGCAACAATCCCGAGCTGATGGGCGACGTGAACATGGTCTCCAACCCCGACATCGCCCAGGGCGCGCCGGACAAGGCGCACAATCTGCGCCTGCGCATCCGTCCGACCGGCGACATCACCGTGATCAACGAGCGCAACGGCTTCAACAAGAGCTACAAGGGCGGCTGACGGCAAACGGGACGGGGGGG
>JAEZBK010000017.1 GCA_023427355.1 Pseudomonadota bacterium | reverse complement strand
CTTATACGGATGACTTTGGGCGTGTCAAACAACCGCAATCAGGGGTTGAGCATGGCTTTCCAAACTATTTGTTTTCAATAGCTTATGCCGTATCACACCAACATTGGGCACTGGTACAGTTTGAAATCTGGCCGGGTTTACCCCTGCGGGGCTGGGGGCTAGGGTGGAACTGAGGGGTCATTACTGACCTAAAGGACTACGCCTATGTACCAGACCAGCTTTACCGACCAGATGCAGCGCGCCGCCGGAAATGCCCGGTATTGGCTCGGCCAAGTCGAGAACCACGGCTTTCGCCCCCACATGGACGGCAAGGACAACACGATGGCTTTTGTGGCGCACTACCAGCGCCAGCTTGCCGAGTGCGAGGCCATCTTAGCCCATGCCTAAAGGACCATCCGGCCAGAAGCGCAAGACCTAGGCGGGAGAGGCGGCACCTGCTTCACGCAGGCGCGCGCGGACCAGATCGCGGATCACCGCCGTAACCTCCTGCTCCAACGATGCCGCGTCCCTATCCTGGGTTTCCTGTTCGGCGAGGAAATCCTGGAAGCGTCCCGCGGCCACCGCCTCGTCCAGAAACAAGGGCGGCTTCTCGCCCCCGCGCAGGCGCCGCAGCGTGTCCAGCCGCAGCCGCCAGGCGCGCGCCTCGGACCACTGCCAGGTCATGTGGCAATAGGAAATCCGGTCACGGCATTCCTCTTCGGCCAACTCGCCATAGATGCGCAGCAGCCGCTCCGCTGCCCGCCACACGTCACGCTCCACGTTTGCCCTGCTCATGTCGCTTGCCGTCAGCGTCCCGGCGTGACCGGATCCAGCGCGTTGATCGAGCTGGCGACGGGATGGATCGAGACGCGCGTGGCCATGCCGGTGCCCCCCGAGGTGGCGCGGTGCCAGCGGCCCGCGGGTGCATAGACGATATCGCCCTGCGTGGCAGTGAAATAGGGCACGCCTTCGATCAGGAAATTCACCTGGCCTTCCAGGATGAACCAGAATTCCGAGGTGCCGATATGGAAATGGCCCTTGTCGCTGTCGGGCGGACGCGGCACCGACGCCTGGCGGTTGATGTTGGCCGAAATCAGATCATCCTGCACCGAACCGCCGCCGCGGCCACCGCCTTCGACAATGTCCTTCTGGAAATCAATGAAGGGCTTTTTGTCACCATAGGCGGTCGGGGCGGTGTAATAGCCGGTCGGGACATAGCGCGCGCCCGGGCGGACAGCGGGCTTTTCATCGGCGGCAAAGATGGCCGGTGCCAGCGTCTGGGTCACTTCAAAGCGCAGGGCGGGCTGATCGCCCAGCGTCTCGACATCATACATCCGCGCCGAGGGCACCTGCACCAGCACACCCTTGCCAGCCTCGAACGGCTCCAACCCTTCAATGTTCACGTGCAACCGGCCGGACTGCACGATGAAGAAGATCACCGTGTCGGAATACATCACCCGTGCGGACCGTTCGCCCGGCGCGCTCTGGATATAGGTGCCCGTCAGCCCCTTGGCGTCGCGGACCACCATTTGCGACCAGCTTTTCTGCCCAGCGTGATCCTTCACCAGATCGTCCAGCTTCCAGTGCGGGCGATTGGGAGCAAGAAAGGGGGCAGAGATCGGCTTGGGGGCCCAGCCATATTTCAGATTGGCCGGCGCATTGTGCGCCAGCGCCGGCGTCGCCAGCAGGGCCATTGCAAGAAGCAGCTTTTTCATGGCGCCTGCCGCGAGGGATTTTGCGGATCCAGATTGTTGATGTTGCCGGCCGGGAAAATGGCCAGACGTGTCGCCATGCCACCGCCGGTGAAATTGTTGCGGTGATAGCGGCCGAAGGGAACATAGACCACGTCGCCCTGCACGGCGATGAAAGGCTCCACGCCTTCGAGCTGGAAGTCCTGCTGGCCTTCCATGATGAAATACAGCTCGCTGGTTTCGGTGTGCCAGTGGCCCAGATCATCGCGCGGCGGCGTGGGGATGGACATGCCGCGGATAAAGCTGCCCGCTTTCAGCCAACGCCCGGCGCGGCCGCCATCCTGCACGATATCCTTGTCGAAATTGATGGTGACCTGCGCCGGATCGAGCTTTGGCGGCGTGGCGGGCGCCGAAAAGGCGACGCGGATATAGTCCTGTCCGGCCACCGGATCGGGCTGTTGGGCATCGTCATAAATGGGCAGCATGCCGGTATGCACCACCTCGAAGCGCAAAACCGGCGTATCGCCCAGCGTCTCGACGTGGAACATGGTGCGTGCCGGCACCTGGACCACCACGCTCTTGCCCGCCACGAAAGGCTCCAGCCCATCCACGCTGACGCGCATCTGGCCGGACTGCACCACGAAGAAAATCTCATTGTCGGGATACATGAGACGGCGCGTCTTCTCGCCCGGCGCCATCTGGATGAAGCTTGCGGTGAAATGGCGATCGCGCATGACCTCTTGCGACCAGCGCAGCTGGCGGGCATGAGATGCCATGATCTCCGCCAGCTTGTAGTGCGGCCGGTTGGGCGCGGTATAAGGCGTCAAAGGATCGGGCTTGGGCGCCAGGGAATGTTTGAGTACGCGCTCCTGCGCGCCCCTGCCCGGAGCCGGTCCCGGCAGGGGTGAAGGCGCCTGGGCCAGCGCAACCCCGGCCAGAAGCAGCAGCGCCATTGGCGCAATGGCTGATCGCATGACACCCCATCCCTGCAAGCTTTTTGTTTTGCCGCATCATAGGAGAAAGCCAATCGCCCGCAACGGGCCGGTTCGCGGCAGCGGACCATTTGCACCAGACCCCGACCTTAAGTATCTGATGTCCGCGGGCCCCCGTGGCGGAACTGGTAGACGCACCGGACTTAAAATCCGTTGCTGCGAAAGCGGCGTGTCCGTTCGACCCGGACCGGGGGCACCATCGAATATTACAAAAAAGAAGGGCCGCCTCCTTCCGGAAACAGCCCTTCCATTGTCTTCGCTGGAACGCGAGGCGCCCAGACCAAAACTGGTCAGTCGCGGACCCCGGTCGAAACGAGGATCCAGCTCGCGGCCACAAGATGACAATGAGACACTGGATCACCTCCTTTCAAAGATACTGTTGCGGGATTATGCCTAGCACGGCGCGCGCCGTAAGGGTTTGAAATATTCAGGGAAGCTGCCTGCGCAAGGCCCCACCCGCCCCCAGCAGCACATCGTCCAATATGGCGGTGACGTGATCGAAGCCCCGCGCGATCATCGCATTGGCATCCGCGACATTGGTGCAGAACATGCCCGAACGGATACCAGCCGCCTTGGCGGCGGCAATAACCTGGTCGCAGACCGCAAGCATTTGCGGTTCGGCGATGCCGGGGTTGGGCTTCAATCCCATGGTCAGGCGCATATCGTTGGGCCCAAGATAAAGCATGTCCAGACCCGGCACGGCGGCGATGGCGGCGATATTGTCCAGGCCTTTCCTTGTTTCGATCTGGGCAATCGTCAGCACCGTGTCGTTGGCGTGTTCGACATAATCGGCCCCGGCATAGATCGTGGCGCGGCGCGGCCCATAGGAGCGGTAGCCCATGGGGGCATAGCGGCAGGCGCCGACGAATTTGGCACATTCGTCCGCCGTCTCGATCACGGGGCAGATCACGCCATACGCGCCCGAATCCAGTGCCCGCATGATGTCGCCAGGGTCGTTCCACTTCACCCGCACCAGCGGCACCGCATCGGTGGTGGAGATGGCCGTCAGCATCTGCACCATGGCGGCATGGTCCGCCTGGCCGTGCTCGCAGTCTATGGTCAGGCTATCCCAGCCCTGGTGCGCGAGAATCTCGGCGGAGATTGCGGATGGCAGCATGAGCCAGCAATCCACCGATGCCTTGCCCGATGCCCAGATTTGTTTCAGCTTGTTGGCGCGCATGTCGTCAACCTAACCGCCTCCCTTTCGCATGGAAAGCCTTTCCACCACCTGCGTCGTTGCCGGGGGCGGGCCTGCCGGCATGATGCTGGGGCTGCTGCTTTCGCGGGCCGGCGTGGATGTGACGGTGCTGGAAAAGCATGCCGACTTCCTGCGCGATTTTCGCGGCGACACGGTGCACCCCTCGACCCTGAATGTCATGGCCGAACTGGGGCTGCTGGAGGAATTCCTTTGCTTGCCGCATGTGCAGGTGACAAAGGCGCAGATGACGTTCGGCGCGCGCACCTATACCTTTGCCGACCTGTCACGCTTGCCGGGCCCGGGCAATTTCATAGCCATGATGCCGCAATGGGATTTCCTGGACTTCCTGGCGCGCAAGGCCAGGACCAGGCCCAATTTTCGTCTGCTGATGCAGACCGAAGCGAAGGACCTTCTGGCCAAGGGTGGGCGCGTGGCCGGCGTGCTGGCAAAGGGCCCGCGTGGCAATATCCAGATTCGCGCCGGACTGACGGTGGCCGCAGATGGCCGCGATTCCATCCTGCGAGACCGCTCCGGGTTGAAGCTGCGCGAACTGGGTGCGCCGTTCGACGTGCTGTGGCTGACACTGCCACGCAGACAGGGCGATCCCGCCGGGCTGGTGGCGCGAATGGGCGCGGGCCAGGTCTTCGTCATGATCCCGCGCGGGGAATACTGGCAATGCGCGCTCGTGATTCCCAAGGGCGGCCATGATGCCATCCGTATCGAGGGCATTCCTGCCTTCCGCAACCGCCTGAAGACCATTGCCGGATTCGCCGCAGACCGGGTGGACAGCATTACCGCGTTTGAACAGGTCAAATTGCTGCGCGTGGCGATGAACCGGCTTGAGACATGGGCCCGGCCCGGGCTGCTGTGCATCGGGGATGCTGCCCATGCCATGTCGCCGGTGGGCGGGGTGGGCATCAACCTGGCCATACAGGATGCGGTGGCGGCGGCGAACCTGTTGGGCCGGTGCTGCGCCACGGTGTGCCCAAACTCTCCGACCTGAAGACCGTGCAGGCACGGCGGCAATTCCCGACCAAGGTGGTGCAGGGCTTCCAGCAGATGGTGCAGGACCGCATACTCGCGCCGGGCCGCGCCGAAGCGCCGTTGCTGTTGCGATTGCTGGATCGCTGGCCGTGGTTACAGCAATTCCCCGCGCAGCTCATCGGGCTGGGCGTGCGGCGGGAGCATGTGAATTCGCGTTAAGCGATTTTGCTCTGGATCCCCTTCCCTCGCGGCTGAACGCCGCTCGCCGGGGATGACATGAAACGAAGCGTCGCTTCGCTTCATGTCACATCTGCATCGTCCAGCCTTCGACGCCCATGGCTGCCTGGCGCACGGCCTCGGTGAGGGTCGGATGTGAATGGCAGGTGCGGGCAATGTCTTCCGATGCCGCACCGAACTCCATCGCCAGCACGACCTCGGCGATCAGGTTGCCTGCCTCCGGTCCCAGGATATGACAGCCCAGCACCTTGTCGGTGGCGGCGTCGGCGATGATTTTGACCATGCCGTCGGTGGCGGCGATGGTCTTGGCGCGGGCGTTGGCCGTGAAGGGGAATTTTCCCACCTTGTACTGGACGCCCGCCGCCTTCAGCTCTTCCTCGGTCTTTCCGACGCTGGCGACTTCGGGGAATGTGTAAACCACCGACGGAATCGTGTCGTAATTCACATGGCCGGGCTTGCCGGCGATGATCTCGGCCACTGCGACGGCTTCATCCTCGGCCTTGTGGGCCAGCATGGCGCCTTCGCGCACATCGCCGATGGCGTAGATGCCCGCCACGTTGGTGCGATAATGACCGTCGGTCAGGACGCGACCGCGCTTGTCCAGCGCCACGCCCACCGTTTCCAGGCCCAGGCCGGCCGTGTAAGGCGCCCGTCCGATGGCGACCAGCAGAATGTCGGTCTCGATCACGCTCTTGTCGCCGCCCGCCGCCGGTTCGACCGTGACTTTCAGACCCGCCTTGGACTTTTCGACGCCCACCACCTTGGTGGAGAGGTGGAAGGTGAACCCCTGCTTGGTCAACACGCGCTGGAAAGCCTTGCCGATCTCGCCATCCATGCCCGGCGTGATGCGGTCGAGGAATTCCACCACCGTCACTTCGCTGCCCAGGCGGCGCCAGACCGAGCCCAGTTCCAGTCCGATCACGCCTGCCCCCACCACCAGAAGGCGCTTGGGCACGTCCTTCAGCGCCAGTGCGCCGGTGGAAGAGACGATCTGCTTTTCATGAATCGTCACGCCCGGCAGCCTGGCCACATCGGAGCCGGTGGCGATGACGATGTTCTTCGCCGTCAAGGTGCGTACGCCGTCCCTGGTCTTCACCTCGACCTTGCCGGGGGCGATGATCTTGGCCTCGCCGGTGATGGCCTCGGCCTTGTTCTTCTTGAGAAGATATTCGACGCCCTTGGTGAGTTCGCCCACCACCTTGTCCTTCTTGGCCATCATGGTGGGGAGGTCGAGTTCGACCGTCGCCTTGATGCCCAGCCCGGCGAACTCATGGCCCGCCTCGTGGAAGCGCTCGGACGCATGCAGCAGCGCCTTGGAAGGGATACAGCCCACATTCAGGCAGGTGCCGCCGAAGGTGCCGCGCTTGTCGATGCAGGCGGCGGAAAGACCGAGCTGGCCGGCGCGGATGGCGGTGTTGTAGCCGCCGGGGCCGCCGCCGATCACGATCACGTCAAAAGCGTCCGCCATACCCGTCCTCGAGCGTCTGATTCCGGCCTGAGATATAGAGGCTGGATCAGAAGGTTCCTATCGGGATTTCCCGGTTTGCCCGCATGGCAGGGCCGCGCAAGATAATTGTTCCTCCCGGACCGCCCACCCCTCCCCCCGGGTAAGCGGCTGGACCGCCAAAGCCCGTTGCGCACCGCGATTTTACCAGGGGCGCGCGCGGCGCGGAACGGGGATAGGCCAGCACGGCATTTTCGTGTGGCCCATCGCCCGATCGCGTGTCATTTCCGGGAGATGACCAGACGGCGCGCCGGCAGAGGCGGTGTTGGACAGGTCAGGCCGCCGTCGGCGCCGGCGGCGACAGATCGGGATCGGGGAAGACCAGTTCGACCACCGTGCCCTCGCCCGCCACCGAGCGGACATGGGACACGCCGCCCAGTTGCAGGCCGAAGGTCCTGATCAGGCGCGAGCCCACGCTCTTGTTCTGTTCGCCTTCGGTGAAACCGATGCCATTGTCGGCGATGGACAGGCGCAGGTTGCCGTCGCCCACCGGGGCCATGGTGACGCGGATCACGCCGGGCTTCTGGCCGGGGAAGGCGTGCTTGAAGATGTTGGTCAGCACTTCGACCGTGAACAGCGCCACCGCCACCGCCACCGAGCCGGATACGGTGCGCGACGGCACATCCACCTCGATCGTCACATGTTCGGCGCCGATGCCTTCGCCGATCTGGCGGCAAAGCTGGTTCAGCAAATCCTTGAGATCGAGGATGCTCTGGTTTTCCAGTTCGTTGAGGATGCGGTGGACCAGCGCCAGCGCGTTGATGCGGGTCTGGGCCTGCATCAGGGCATCGCGGGCGCCCGGATCCTTGACCTGGTTGGCCTGCAGCGACAGCAGGCTCATCACGATCTGCAGATTGTTCTTCACCCGGTGGTGGATTTCCTTGATCAGCGTGGTCTTGAGGTCCACCGCGTCATGCAGGCGCCGGTCGCGATCCTCGATGCCCGCCGCCATCTCGCCCATCGCATCGCCCAGCAGGCGCACTTCGGCGGGAGCGCCTTCCATGTCGGGCCGTATGACGTAATGGCCGCCGCGATAGGCGGTGGCGATGCGGCGCAGGTAGAATATCCATTGCGTCACCTGCCGGTCGGTGAACCACCAGATGAGGAACCAGGCCAGCGCGATGGTGACGAGGGGAATGAGGAAGTCCAGCGCCACATGCAGATAGGTGGAGCCGAACAGTTCGGACGCGCCCATGGCGTAGGCGACGAAGATGGTGTCGCCGATCAGCGAAGCGGTGCCGTAATGCCAGGTGCGGCCGCCGCTGGAGATCTCGCGCACCACGCCATCGTCGAAACCGTTGGACCTGGCAGAGGCCACAAGCGCGCGGGCGACATCGGCGTTGTTGCTGGCGATCACCTGGCCGCTGCGGTCATAGACCGCCACCGCCGCACCCGGCGGCAGTTCGGTGGCCCGCAGCATATAGTCTATCCAGTGCACATCGAGCGTCAGCGCCAGGCTGCCATGGAAGGCGCCTTCGGGCGTGCGCAGCGGCAGCATCGCACCGATCACATTCTGGCCGGTGACACGGCTGCGGGTTTCTTCCGACACGACCATGCCGGTGGCGGTGCGGGCGCGCTGGAACACATTCTGGCTGGCGACATTCAGCCCACGGGCGAGCGGCATGGCGGAACAGGCAACCTGTCCGTTCGCATCAATGCGCGAGACATTGGAAAAATAGCGGATGCCAACCAGCGTATCGGCCAGGATGGCGTCGCAATCGCCGGAAATGTCGCGCACATCGGGGAGGCTGGAGACCGCGCGCAGCACCTGTTCGGCCGAAGCCAGGAGGTTCTGGTCGCTGGCCGCGGTGGTGCGGGCGGACTGGATCAGTCTTTCGCTCGCCGCCTCGACATCGAGTTCGGCGCGGCTGAAGCCCTGCAGGACGCTGACCGCCATGATGGGCAGCAGCGCCAGGGTAATGACCAGTTGCAGGCGGCGGCCCAGCGTCCAGCCAGACTCCGGGGGCAGATTAGCTGCCGCGTTTCTTTGTCGGCTCGCCGGGGCTGAGCTTGTCAAGCTGCGCCATAATCTCACGGGCCGCGTCTCCCTCTGCCGGCCGTGGCTGGTCTTCCAGCGTGTCGTCGCCGTCCAATATGTCTATCAAAGTCTTGCGCGCGCGCGCCACCCGGCTTTTCACGGTGCCGACCGCGCATTTGCAGATCGCCGGGGCGTCGTCGTAGGAGAAGCCGCCCGCGCCCACCAGGATCAGGGCTTCGCGCTGCTCGTCCGAAAGACGGCCCAGTGCGCGCACCGTGTCCGACAGTTCGGCGGAGTGGAC
>JAEZBK010000283.1 GCA_023427355.1 Pseudomonadota bacterium | reverse complement strand
TGAAGGCGAGATAGCGGATGGAATATTGCAGGAACCAGATGATCAGCAGCACGATCAGCGGCGACAGGTCTATGCCGCCGATATCGGGGATCACGCGACGGATGGGCCGGAACACCGGCTCGGTCAGGTTGTAGAGAATCCGCAGCAGCGTGCGCACGAACTGGTTGCGCTCATTGATGACGTTGAAGGCCGTCAGCCAGGACACGATCACCGCGGCGATCACGATCCATTTGTAGGTTTCCAGGATCAGGATGAAGAGGGCGGCGATGGGGTTCAGCATGGGGTGGTTTTAGCGGCGCGCCGGTTCCAAGGGAAGGCGAGAGCGGCTGCCTTGACGGGGGAAGCGGCTGTTTCTAAAACCCCCGTCCTTGCCGGGCCTTTTCCGGCTGGACCGGTGCGGGGCTGTAGCTCAGTTGGGAGAGCGCGTCGTTCGCAATGACGAGGTCAGCGGTTCGATCCCGCTCAGCTCCACCATCCTTCGCCCTGCGGGGTCTCGGATGGGCACCGAACCCCCCATTTAACCCCCACTTTACCAATCTGGCGCATAGCATTGGCGCATGCGCCTTTTCGTGCCCGCCATTGTGCTGATCGCCCTGGGGCTTGCTGCCCCGGCGCTGGCGTCCGAGCCCAAGGAAGGCAAGGCCGCCGAACGCAAGGTTTCCCAGTCGCCGAGCTGGGTGGAATTGCAGGATTTCTACACCACCATCGTGGGCGCCGACCGGGCCACCGGCATGCTGATGGTGCGGGTGGGACTGGATATTCCCGACGCGAAAATGCGCGAAAATGCCACCCGCGCCATGCCCGTGCTGCGCGATGCCTACCTGCGCAGCCTGATGGCCTATACCGCCACCCATGTCCGGCTGGACACCCATCCGGACGCCGTGGCCATCGCCGACCGGCTGCAGATCGTTACCGACCGGGCCCTGAACAAGAAGGGCGCGCGCATCCTGCTGCGCCAGGTCGCACTGCGCGCCAAGTAATTCCGCTGCCGGGCCGCCCAGGCCATTGGCGGGACCGCCAGCCCAAGGCTATGGTTAACACCGGGTCAAACGGGCATCCGAAATGATCGGGGCAAGGCCATTGGGCGTCTTATCCGCGCCGCTGCTGGTCCTTGGCTGCGGCGTTTTTGTGTTACTTTTCAATCCCTTGGGATTGGAAACGGCCTTGGCGGAGCGCCTTTTGGCCGCCTATGGCCGCGCCCATCCCCTGTCCCTCATGCCCGCCCCCCTCATGCCCTTCCGGCTGGCCGAGACAGCATGGCTGCTGGCCTTTGGCGGCGGGGCGCTCGCGCTGGCGCACCGGGGCCTCCTGTTCGCAGCATTGCCGGTGACGGCCGGGGTGGCAGGCGCCGCCTGGGGGGCATGGCTGCTTTATACCCAGGGCGGCATCGCCTTCGACGCCGCCACGGTGGGCCTGTTCCTGCTGCTGCTGTTCGTGGCACTGGCGGCCGGGCGGCTCCTGGCGCTGCGGCTGGCGCAGTTGAAGCTGCGCATGGATTTCGCGGATTCGCTGCCGCGCGCCACCATCGACCGGATCGCGCGCGAGCCGTCGCTGCTGCGCACGGATGGCGAGGTGCGGGAATGCACCTATCTGGTGTGCGGCGTGCGCGGGTTGGCGGAACTGGGTGAAGCATTTCGCGACGAACCCGCCACCTTCACCCGCATCATTGCGCAGGTTCTGTCGCCCCTGATGGACCAGGTGCTGGCGCATGGGGGCACGATTGACCGGCTGACCGCCGATGGCTTCGCCGCCTTCTGGAATGCGCCGCTGGACGATCCCGACCATGCCATCCATGCCTGCGAGGCGGCCAGCGGCATGTCCATCATGTCGTCGCGGGTGAGTGACGCGCTGGCGCTGCAGACCCGTGCCGATGGCCGCCCCCTGCCGCCGGTGGAGATTGGCGTGGGACTGGCCACGGGCTCCGTCATCGCCGGCGCATTCGGCGGACACAACCGCATGGGCTACAGCGTGCAGGGCGACGCGGTGACGATGGCCGCGCGAATCCAGGCGCTTTCGGCAGGTTATGGCCCGGCGGTGATCGTGGCGGACACGACGCGCGAGGCCGCCGAACGGGGCTTTGCCTTTCTGGAAGTGGATACGGTGGCGGCGGGGCCGGGCGATCCACCCGTGACCCTGTTCGCCATCGTGGGCACGCCGGTCCTGAAGGCATCGCCCAAGTTCCGCGCTTTGACCACCTTCCACGATCACATCTTCCAGGCGCTGCGAAAGCAGCAATGGCGACAGGCGCGCGCGCTGATCGAGCAGTGCCGCAACCTGTCGGGCGCCAGCCCGCGCCTGTACGACCTGCATCTGTCGCGCATAAGCTATTTCGAGAGCCACCCACCGGGCGAGAACTGGGATGGCGCGTTCCGCCCGGCGCTGAAATAATCGCACGGCATGACCCGCTTCCGCTTCGATTCCTTCCTGCTGGACTGCGCCGAGCGACGCCTTGTGCATGACGGCGCAGCGGTGGAAGTGAGCGCGCGCTACCTGGATGCGCTGACGCTGCTGGTGCGCGAACAGGGCCGGCTCGTGTCGAAGGACCGCTTCCTGGAAGAGGTGTGGCGCGGCGTTCCGGTGACGGACGAAGCGCTGACCCAGTGCATCAAAACCTTGCGCAAGGCGCTGGGCGATGACGCAGGCGCACCTCGTTTCATCGAGACGGTGCCCAAGCATGGCTATCGCTTCATCGCCGCAGTGCATGAAGATGACGGCGCGCCTGGTCCTGCTGTTCCCGGCGCGCCGGTGCGTCAGGACGCACTTGTCCTGGGCGCATCGGGCACCCTTGGCGGCGGTGCCGCAGGCCTGATCGGCGGGCTGATCTATGGTTTCGCCGCGACTGCGCAGCCCGCCGCGATGGGCGCGTTTTCCATGCTGCTGGTGATGATGTGCATTACGGGCCTGATCGCGCTCATGGGCGGGGCAGGCGTTGCATTCGGCATTTCGCTGTCGGGCCGCATTTCTTTTCTCAGCATCACAGGCGGGGCGGCGGGTGGTGCGCTGGTGGGCGCGTTCGTGAAGCTGCTGGGGCTGGATGCCTTTGCGCTTCTGTTCGGCCATGCGCCGGGCGACATCACCGGCGCGCCCGAAGGACTGGTGCTGGGCGGCGCGGCGGGCGCAGGGCTGTTGCTGGCCAGCCGCCAGGCTTCACTGCGCGTCGGCGTTGCGCTGGCGGCGCTGTGCGGCGGCATCGCAGGCGCGCTCGTCACCCTGGCAGGTGGGCGGCTGATGGCGGGCAGCCTGGATCAACTGGCGCGCAGCTTTCCGGACTCGCGTTTCCGGATTGATGGCATTGGCGCCCTGTTCGGTGAAGACGGCCTGGGTGCGATCAGCCAGGGCATGACCGGCGCACTGGAAGGCGCGCTGTTCGGCGGCTGCATCGTGGGCGCGATGCTGTGGGCGCGCCGCCGTTATGGAACCTCTGCCAGGCCGTAATGGGCGGCATCCGCGCCGATGAGCGCGGCCCACATCTGGTCGCCCCAACTGAAGTGCCACCATTCGTCGGGATGGCCCGCAAAGCCTTCCTCCACCATCAGCCAGTGCAGCAGGCGGCGATTGGCCTGCGCTTCCTGGTCTGAGAAAGAAAAATTTTCCGCGCTGAGTTGTTCAAAACGGTCGCGGTTGGCCAGCGCGGTGACATCGTCGAACAGCGAGCCCATCCAGAGCGGATCGCCGCCGATGCGCCGCAGCGTCAGATCCACCGCACCGCCCGTGGCATGGGGCGCAGGCGCATTGTCGTCCTGGGACGGGGCTGCCCAGTAGCGTTCTACTTCCGCCGTCAGGGCTGTGCCCGACAGATCGGGGTGACGGCGCTGCAGTTCGTTCGGCATCCAGACGTCATGGAAATAGGCCTGCACCGCACGCGGCCGCCAGGCGTCGAACAGGAACAGCTCCAGTCCAGCGTGCGCCGCGCGGGCGTTCACGCGGGCCAGTTTTTCGCCCACGCTTTGGCGCAGCAGCAGTTTTTCCGTCGCCCCTTCCACCTTCAGCCAATAGGGCGGATTGAAGGGCGAGGCGTAGAAATTCTCGCCCTTGAGGCCGAAGCTGTGCGCCTGGGCCATCGGTTCGGCGAACAGCGCATTGTCGCGGCGGATGGGAATGCGCTGGCGGCAGCCGATGCGGGCGGCCCGTGCGGGAGCCTGGTCGCCGATGGGGCGGTGCCGCAATTCGTCCAGTGCGCCGAAGATGCTCATGCGGTTACAATAAGCAGATGTCAGAGCCCCCGG
>JAEZBK010000281.1 GCA_023427355.1 Pseudomonadota bacterium | reverse complement strand
GGGCCATGCCGTCGAGGGTCTTGAGCTTGCCCTGGCCACGGTAGAAATCGATCAGGGGCGCCGTGTTCTTGTAATAGACGCCCAGCCGGTGGGCGAGCGTCTCGGGCGTATCGTCGGAGCGCAACACGCCCCCGGCCTTGATGCGGGCCTCGACGCGCGACAGCAGAACCTGGTCGTCCACCTTCAGTTCCAGCACCTGGTCGATCTTGCGGCCGCGTGCCGCCAGCATGGCGTCCAGCGCCTCCGCCTGGGGGATGGTGCGGGGAAAGCCGTCAAAGACCGCGCCCCTGGCGCAGTCGGGCTGGTCATAGCGGGCGCCGATGATGTCGATCACCAGCGCGTCGGGAACCAGTTCGCCCTTGTCGAGGATCGCCTTGACCTGCAGTCCAAGCGGCGAGCCCGCGGCCACGGCGGCACGCAGCATGTCGCCGGTCGAAAGCTGCGGCAGGCCGCGCGTTTCAGACAGGATCTTGGCCTGGGTGCCCTTGCCCGCTCCCGGAGGCCCGAACAGGATCAGGTTCAACGGCGCGCTCCCCGCAGCTTCGACTTCTTGAGAAGGCCTTCATACTGCTGGGCGACCATGTGGCTCTGGATCTGCGCGACCGTGTCCATGGTGACAGAAACCACGATGAGGATCGAGGTGCCGCCCACGGCAAAGGACAGATTGTATTCGTAGAAGAAGAATTCCGGCACCAGGCAGACCACGGTGAGGTAGAGCGCGCCCACCACGGTGACGCGGGTCAGCACATAGTCAATGAACTCCGCGCTCTTCTTGCCCGGACGGATGCCGGGGAAGACGCCGCCATACTTCTTGAGGTTGTCGGCCGTCTCCTGCGGCGGCATCACCACCGAGGTGTAGAAGAAGGCGAAGAAGAAGATCAGCGAGGCATACAGGAACATGTAGATCGGCTGGCCGCGGCTGAGCGCCTGGACGACCATGGTCATCCAGTCCGGCAGGTTCTGGGCATTGAAGCTGGCATAGGTCGTGGGCAGCAGCAGCAGCGACGACGCGAAGATCGGCGGGATCACGCCCGAGACGTTCAGCTTGATCGGCAGGTGGGAGCTTTCCCCGCCATAGACCTTGTTGCCCACCTGGCGCTTTGGGTAGGTGACGAAGAGGCGCCGCTGGGCGCGCTCCATGAAGCCGATGCCCAGCACCAGCGCCACGGCCAGGGCGGAGATCATCACGAACAGGAAGGGGCTGGCGGCGCCGGTGCGCATCTGCTCAAGGCTCTGGCCGATGACACGCGGGAAACCGGCGACGATGCCGACAAAGATAATCAGCGAAATGCCGTTGCCGACGCCGCGCGCCGTGATCTGTTCGCCGATCCACATCAGCAGGACCGTGCCGGAGGTGAGCGTGATGATCGAGGTGATGCGGAAGAACCAGCCTGGATCGATGACGGCGTTGCCCCAGTTCTCAAGGCCGATGGCGATGCCATAGGCCTGGATCACGGCGATGAAGACCGTGCCGTAGCGGGTGTACTGGTTGAGGATCTTGCGCCCCGCCTCGCCTTCCTTCTTGAGCGCTTCCAGCTCCGGGAAGACGGTCGTCATCACCTGGATGATGATCGAGGCCGTGATGTAGGGCATGATCGAGAGGGCGAAGATGGCCATGCGCTCGACCGCGCCACCCGCCAGGGTATTGAAGATGTCGAGCAGGCCGCCGGCCTGCTGCTGCACCTGCTGCGCCAGCACCACCGGGTCGATGCCGGGCATTGGGATGTAGGTGCCCAGCCGCGCAACGATCAGCGCGCCCAGCGTGAAGAAGATGCGCTGGCGCAATTCCTGGGACTTGCCCAGGTTGCTGAAGCTGAAATTAGCGGCCAGTTGTTCGGCTGCGGACGCCATGGGTGCTCCCAGATCGCGAAGCCAAGACTTACCCTATTTCGGGCGGCCCGGCGCGCGGTAATACGTCATATGGGGATGCCCTGGCCGCACCGGTAGCGGCCAAAAGGCAACAGACCCCATCATCAGGCCTTGCTGGCCTCGCGCTTCTTGGCGGATTCGGCACGGCGGGCCTGGCGCTTGCCAGGCTGGCCCTTCTTGTCGGCATAGACCTTCTTGGTGAAGGTGGTCGTGAGGCTGCCGCCGGCCTTTTCGACCGCTTCCTTGGCCGAGGCGCTGGCGCCCGCAACCTCGATGGTCAGCTTGGCCTTGAGCTCGCCCTTGCCGAGCAGACGGACACCGTCCTTGCTCTTGTGGGCCAGGCCGGCCTTGCGCAGCACCTCTTCGGTGATCTTGGCCGAGCCGTCCAGGCGCTTGTCGTCGATCGCCTTCTGCAGACGGCCCAGGTTCACCTCGGAGAAATCCTTGGCGAAGATGTTGCGGAAGCCGCGCTTGGGCATGCGCATGTGCAGCGGCATCTGGCCGCCTTCAAAGCCATGCACCTGGTTGCCGGTACGAGCCTTGGCGCCCTTGACGCCACGGCCCGAGGTCTTGCCCAGGCCCGAGGAGGAACCGCGGCCGACCTTGTCCTTGCGCTTGTGGGCGCCGGGATTGTTGCGGATTTCGTTGAGCTTCATTGCATCATCTCCGTGACCCGCCGGAAGCGGGCCATCTATTACTTCTTGTCTTCGACGATCTCGACCAGGTGCGAGACGGCATTGATCATGCCGCGCACCGAGGGCGTGTCCTCGAGCGTGCGCTCGCGGCGGATCTTGCCCAGGCCCAGGCCACGCAGGGTCTGCGCCTGGATGTCGGGACGGCGGTTGGCGCTGCGGATCTGGCGCACCGTGATGGTCTTCTTCGCGGCCATGGCTTCGTGCTCCGTTGATTACGCTGCGGATTCGGAAATCTGGTCCTCGCGGCGAGCGAGGATTTCCGAAACGCTGCGGCCGCGGCGCTGGGCGACCATGCGCGGGCTCTGCTGGTTCTTCAGCGCGTCGAACGTGGCGCGCACCATGTTGTAGGGGTTGGAGGTGCCCAGCGACTTGGACACGACGTCGCCCACGCCCAGGGCTTCGAACACCGCGCGCATCGGGCCACCGGCGATGATGCCGGTACCGGCAGGCGCCGGACGGACAACGACCTTGCCGGCGCCATGATGGCCGCGCACTTCGTGATGGATGGTGCGGCCGTCCTTCAGCGGCACCTTGATCATCGCGCGCTTGGCGGCGTCGGTCGCCTTGCGGATGGCTTCGGGCACTTCACGCGCCTTGCCATGGCCGAAGCCGACGCGGCCGGCGCCGTCACCGACGACGACCAGCGCGGCGAAGCCGAAGCGGCGGCCACCCTTCACGACCTTGGCGACGCGATTGATGTGGACCAGCTTGTCGATCAGATCGCTGTCCTTTTCCTCGCGGTCGCGACGGCCGCCACGGCCCTCACCGCGGCCTTCGCCACGGCCACGGCCGCCGCGTTCACCGCCGCGATCGCCACCACGGCCACGGCCACGGGCTTCGGTCGGCTGCTGTTCGTTGTTCTCTGCCATGTCCCGTATCCCTTAAAAGTCGAGGCCGGCTTCGCGAGCCGCGTCCGCGCGCGCCTTGACGCGCCCATGATAGATGTAGCCACCACGGTCGAACACGACCTGGGTGACGCCGGCGGCCTTGGCGCGCTCGGCGATCAGCTTGCCGACCTTGCCCGCCGCTTCGACGTTATAGCCCTTGGCGGAGCCGCTATCCTTTTCGGCGGTCGAAGCCGCGGCGACGGTGACGGCCTTCAGGTCGTCAATCACCTGGGCATAGATGTGCTTGCCCGAACGGAACACCGACAGGCGCGGACGATCCGACTTGGTGCCGATATGGTGGCGGGTGCGCGACTGGCGCTTCTTGAAGAGAGCGTTGGTCATCTTACTTCTTCTTGCCTTCCTTGCGGCGGACATACTCGCCCTCATAACGCACGCCCTTGCCCTTATAGGGCTCCGGCGGACGCCAGGAACGAATCTCGGCGGCGACCTGGCCGACGAGCTGCTTGTCGATGCCCGACACCGCAATCATGGTGGGCTTTTCGGTGACGATGGTGATGCCTTCCGGGATCGCATAGGGCACGTCATGGCTGAAGCCGAGCTGCAGGTTCAGAACCTTGCCCTGCACAGCCGCGCGATAACCCACGCCCTGGATTTCGAGCTTCTGGGTGAAGCCGTTGGTGACGCCTTCGACCAGGTTGTTCACCAGGGTGCGCGAGAGGCCCCACATCTGGGGACCACGCTCGGCGCCTTCGCGCGGCAGGACGGAGATCGCACCATCCTGCAGCGTGGCGGAGACATCGGGGACCAGCTTGACGCTGAGTTCGCCCTTGGGGCCCTTGACCTTGACGGTCTGCCCTTCCACCGAGGCGACAACGCCCTTGGGAAGCGGAACGGGTTTCTTGCCGATACGAGACATGACGGCTCCTTAGAACACCTGACAGAGAACTTCGCCGCCGACATTCTTTTCGCGGGCGGAGTTGTCCGTCATCACGCCCTGCGGCGTGGAGAGAATGGAGACGCCCAGGCCCTGACGATGGGGCTTGAGGTCGCTGACCGACGAATAGACGCGGCGGCCGGGGGTGGAGACGCGCTTCAGCTCGCGGATGACGGGTTCGCCATCGTGATACTTCAGCTCGATTTCCAGTTCCTTGTGGCCCTTGGTCTCGACCTCGGCATAACCGCGGATGAAACCTTCAGCCGTGAGCACGTCGAGGAGACGGATGCGCAGGCGCGAGTTGGGCGACTTGATCTTGTTCATGCGGCGCAACTGACCGTTGCGGATACGCGTGATGAGATCGCCAATCGGATCGGTGATCATGATGTCTCCTTACCAGCTCGCCTTGGTCATGCCGGGGATCTGGCCGAAATTGCCCAGATCGCGAAGCGCGATACGGGACAGCTTGAGCTTGCGATAATAGCCCTTGGGACGGCCCGAGAGCTCGCAGCGGTGATGGATGCGCACCTTGGAGGAGTTGCGCGGCAGCTTGGCCAGCTTGAGGCGCGCGGCGAAGCGTTCCTCCGGCGGCAGCTTTTCGTCCTTGGCCTGGGCCTTCAGGGCGGCGCGCTTGGCGGCATACTGGGCCACCATCTTTTCGCGCTTCTTGTTGCGGTTGATCGCACTCGTCCTTGCCATGGGATCC
>JAEZBK010000270.1 GCA_023427355.1 Pseudomonadota bacterium | reverse complement strand
ACCTGGTGGCGGTGATCTCCAACGGCACCGCCGTGCTGGGCCTGGGCAATATCGGGCCGCTCGCCTCCAAGCCCGTCATGGAAGGCAAGGCGGTGCTGTTCAAGAAGTTCGCCGGCATCGATGTGTTCGACCTGGAAGTGGACGCGCTGGAGGTGGACCGCTTCGTCGATGTGGTCGCGGCGCTGGAGCCGACCTTTGGCGGCATCAACCTGGAAGACATCAAGGCCCCCGAATGCTTCATCATCGAGAAGAAGCTGCGCGAGCGGATGCAGATTCCGGTCTTCCATGACGACCAGCACGGCACCGCCATCGTCTGCGCCGCCGCCATCCGCAACGGCCTGGTGCTGCAGGGCAAGACGCTGGATCAGGTCAGGCTGGTGACATCGGGCGCGGGCGCGGCGGCCCTGGCCTGCGTGGACCTGCTGGTCGAGATGGGCCTGAAGGTCGAGAATGTCACCCTGACCGACATCAAGGGCGTGGTGCATGTCAATCGCGGCGACGAGATGCCGTCCAACATGGCGCGCTATGCGCGGCAGACCGATGCGCGCACGCTGGGCGAAGTGCTGGTGGGCGCGGATGTGTTCCTGGGCCTTTCGGCGCCCAATGTGCTGAAGCCCGAATGGCTGCCCCAGATGGCGGACAAGCCCATCATCATGGCGCTGGCCAATCCCAACCCGGAAATCCTGCCCGAAGAGGCGCGCGCGGTGCGCCCCGATGCGATCATCGCCACCGGCCGCAGCGACTATGCCAACCAGGTCAACAACGTGTTGTGCTTCCCCTTCATCTTCCGCGGCGCGCTGGACGTGGATGCCACCACCATCAACGAAGCGATGAAGGTGGCGGCCGTGGAAGCCATCGCCGCGCTGGCCCGCGCCGAAGGCAGCGATGTGGTCGCCGAGGCCTATGGCGGGACGATGAGCGAGTTCGGCCCCGAATACATCATTCCCAAGCCCTTCGACCCGCGCCTGATCCTGCACATTGCCCCCGCCGTGGCGAAGGCGGCGATGGAGACGGGCGTTGCGCGCCGTCCCATCACCGATTTCGACGCCTATGAAAGCGAGCTGGAGAAATTCGTCTATCGCTCCGGCCAGCTCATGCGCCCGGTCTTCGAGGTGGCGCGCAACAATCCGCGCCGCGTCGTCTATGCCGAGGGCGAGGAAGACCGCGTGCTGCGCGCGGTGCAGACGGTGGTGGATGAGGGCCTGGCCCTGCCGACCCTGATCGGCCGCCGCGCGGTGATCCTGGAGAAGAAGAAGAAGCTGGGCCTGCGCCTGGACTTCGAAAAGCAGGTGCGCCTGCTCGATCCCGAAGCCGACAAGGACTTCTTCGCCCCGCTGAGCGAGCGCTACCAGCGCATGGTGGAGCGCCGGGGCGTGCAGCCGGAATCGGCGGCGCGCTGGATCAAGAGCCGCCACGGCATCGCCGCCGCCATGCTCTTGGAAGCCGGTGAAGTGGATGCCGCCCTGTGCGGTGGCCTGGGCGACTGGACGCGGCAACTGGCCAACATCCTGCCCATCGTGCCGCGCGATCCGGCGGTCAGCCGCCTCTATTCGCTGTCGGCGCTCATTTTGCCCAAGGGCGCGCTGTTCTTCTGCGACACCCATCTGAACGTGGACCCCAATGCCGAGCAGATCGCCGAGATGACGCTGCTGGCGGCGCAGAATGTCCGCCGCTTCGGCATGGAGCCCAAGGCGGCGCTTCTGTCGCATTCCAGCTTCGGCACGTCGGATTCCGAAAGCGCCCGCAAGATGCGCAAGGCGCTCAAGCTGATCCGCGCCGCGGGGCCCGATTTCGAGGTGGATGGCGAGATGCACGCCGATGCCGCCCTGAGCGATGTGCTGCGCGGCCGCTTTGTCTCCAACAGCCCGCTGACCGGTTCGGCCAACCTGCTGGTGATGCCGTCGCTGGATGCGGCCAATATCGCCCTGACCCTGTTGTCAGCCGCCACCGAGGCGCTGCTGGTGGGCCCGCTGCTGCTGGGCGTCTCCAAGCCGATCCATGTAATGGTGCCGTCGGTGACGGCGCGCGGCATCGTCAACATGACGGCGCTGGCGGTGGCGCAGGCCGATCTTGGCCGCAGCGGCGCATAGGCGTGTCGCTGCAGCAGGCCATGGCCCTGCACCAGCAGGGGCGGCTGGCGGACGCCGAGCTGCTGTATCGCCAGGCGCTGGCGCAAGAACCCCAGGCGGCAGCCCCGCCTTACCAGTTGGGCATCCTGTGCATGCAGACCAGCCGCTTCGCCGAGGCGGTGGAATTCCTGCGCCTGGCATTGACGCGCAGGGACGGCGACGTCTCCATCCTGGTCAATCTGGGCATGGCGCTGCGCCATCTGGGGCGCCCGCAGGAGGCGCTGGAGCCGCTGGCGCGCGCCGCCGCTGCGCGCCCCGACCTGGCGGAAATCCCGTTCCAGCAGGGCGCGGCCCTGCATGCGCTGGGGCGCGTGGAGGACGCCTGCACCCTGGCGGCGCGGGCGACCGCGCTCGATCCTGCGCATGATGGGGCGGCGTTCCTCCATGCCCTGTCGCTGGAAGACCTGCGCCTCACGGCCGAAGCACGAGAGGCCTATGACCGGCTGCTGGCACGGCGGCCCGGACATCTGGATGCGCTGAACAACCGCGCGCTGCTGGCCTATGTGCAGGGCGAGATGCAGGTGGCGCTGGCCGACCTGAAGCGCGCATTGGCGTTGCAACCCTCGCATGTCCCCTCGCTGGTCAACCGGGCGCTGGTGCTGTCGGGTATCGGCCGGCCGGCCGAGGCGTTGGCGGATTATGAGCGGCTGCTGGCGCTGGTGCCCGACAATGCCGAACTCTGGAATCGCCGTGGCGGCGTGCTGCGCACGTTGGGGCGCGACCAGGAAGCGCTGGACAGTTTCGACCATGCCGTGCGGCTGGACCCCAACCTGGCCAATGCATTGGCCAATCGCGGCTATCTGCGCTGGGCGATGCAGGAAGATTATGCGGGTACGCGCGCCGACCTGGAACGCGCCCTGGCGTTGAAGCCGGACCTGCCCTGGCTGGAAGGCGAAATTTTCTATGTGAAGATGCAAGCCTGTGACTGGGACGGCTTCGAGGTCGGCCGCGCAGGGCTGGATGCGGGCGTGGCCGCCGGAGGCCATGTCGTAAAGCCCTTCGCCTATCAGGCGATCGCGCACGACCCGGCCGCGCTGCAGGCCTGTGCGCGGATCCTGGCGGCGCAAGACTATCCGGCGCGCGCACCGATGGCGGCCGGCCAGGGCGCGCGGGCGGCGGGGCGAATCCGTGTGGGTTATGTCTCCGCCGAGTTTCGCGAGCAGGCCACGGCCTATCTGATGGCCGGTGTCTATGAAGCCCATGACCGGCGGGACTTCGAGATCATTGCCTTCGACAATGGCTATGACGATGGCGGCGCGATGCGGGCGCGGCTGGAAAAGACCTTCGACCGGATGGTGCCCATCGCCTCCTTGCCGGACGACGAAGCCGAACAGGCGGTGCGCGACGCCGGCGTGGACATCCTGGTCAACCTGAACGGCTATTTCGGCAAGCCGCGCATGAACCTGTTCGCGCGCCGCGCGGCGCCGGTGCAGGTCAACTATCTGGGCTTTCCCGGCACGCTGGGCGCGCCCTACATGGATTACATCATCGCGGATCGCATCGTGATCCCCGAGGGCGAGCAGCGTTTCTATGACGAGGCCGTGGCCTGGATGCCCGATTGCTACCAGGCCACGGACAGCAGGCGCGCGCGCCCGCTGCCGGGGGCCCGTGCTGCGCATGGATTGCCGCAAGACGCTTTCGTGTTCTGCAACTTCAATCAGAGCTACAAACTGGGACCACAGACCTTCGCCCTGTGGATGCGGCTGCTGCGCCAGTGCCCCGGCAGCGTGTTGTGGCTGCTGCAGGATCGCGACATCGCCTGTGCCCATATGCGGCGCGAAGCCGAACGGCAGGGCGTGGCGGCGGATCGCATCATTTTCGCGCCACTGATGATGCAGGACGCGCATCTGTCGCGCATTCCGCTGGCGGATCTGTTCCTGGACAGCCTGCCCTACAATGCCCACACCACGGGCAGCGATGCGCTGTGGATGGGGCTGCCGCTTCTGACCTGCCGCGGCACCGCCTTTGCGGGCCGTGTCGCCGCCAGCCTGCTGACGGCGGCTGGGCTGCCCGAACTCATCACGGAAAATACGAACGCCTATGAAGCCATGGCGTTGCGCCTGGCGCAGGACAAGGCGCTGCTGGCCGGCCTTCGCGCCCGGCTGGAAGACGCGCGGGCGGCATGCGCCCTGTTCGATACCGCGCGTTTCACGCGGCATCTCGAAGCCGCCTATGGCGTGATGATCGCGCATCATCGCGCAGGCCGGGCGCCGGAAAACTTCGCGGTCACGGCATAATTCCGTACACGGATGGAATCGGGGAACTTTGGTTCCTCCTGGTTCCGCGAGGTTCCTTGTTGACGGCGCAAAAGTGATTTCGTAACGAAAAGGGACCTGACGTTCGTCAGTGCTTTTCGAAGGGGCGCGCAATCGCCTTTGAGGACCGCAACAGGGACGCGCCATGCGCGCGGACCGGGTCCTGATTGCAGCAAGGGGATGAGTATTGGTTCAACAGCTTCCTGCGCCAGCAGGGAGACAGAAAACTCTTGCGCCGGAGACAGAAGTGCCCCCGACCGTCATTCCCCGCCCTCGCCTTGTCCTGGAATATTCCGCCACGCTGCTTTTTGCGCTTTCGCTGTCATTGGCAGCAGGGCTGTGGCTGGAACATGAACGCACGCACGCGCCATCGGTTGCGATGCGCCTCTCACAAATCATCAGCGAGACGGCGCCGCGCGCGCCCAGCGTCCATGAGGTGGAAAGCGAACTGGGACCGCGCACCCTGCTGGACCGCTGGAACCCCATCGTGCGCGAAGCGGCCCAGAAGCACGGCATCCCCGCCATGTGGCTGCGTGCGGTGATGCGCAACGAAACCGGCGGCCGCACCGTCACGGCGGGCGACGTTCCCATCGTCAGCCAGGCGGGTGCGCAGGGCCTGATGCAGATCATGCCCGCCACCTATCGCGAGATGGCGGCCCGCCATGGGCTGGGCCCCGATCCCTTCAATGTGCGGGACAACATCTTCGCCAGCGCTGCCTATCTGCGCTGGCTGAAGGACCGCTATGGCTTTCCGGGCATGTTCGCGGCCTACAATTTCGGGCCGGGCAACTGGGAACTGCACCTGCGCAAGAAGCGCGCCCTGCCGGGCGAGACCCGCCATTACCTGAAGCAGATCACCGCATACCTGAAGGATTCGCCCACCAACCTGGTGCATGCCGTGCACCTGACCCGGCCCGATGGCAAGGCGGTGGCGATCGAGACCGATCACATCAGCGCCATCACCCCTGCGCCCCTCGGCGCGGAGTATGCGCCGGGCACCCAGGCCATTGTCTGGATGGGCAAGAAGCGCCAGGCGGTGAAGGAAAACGTCAACCTGGTGATGGAGCGGCTTTCGATCCAGGGAATTGCGATCTAGCTCAGACCAGGCATTTGGCGATCACCGCCTCGTTCCAGGCGATGCCGCAACCCGGCACGGTGCTGGGCTGGGCGATGCCGCCGGTCACCGTCAATGGGTCTGCCAGCACGGGCGCCACCCAGTCCTGCCATTCCAGCAATTGCGCGCCCGGCGTCACGCTCATCAACTGGGCGCTGACTTCCGGGAAGAGATGGCTGGCGACGCGGATGCCGTGCACTTGCGCCAGCGCCACGGCCCGCATCCAGCCGGTGACCCCGCCAATCTTCATCACGTCCAGCATGATGCCGTCGGTGCAGCCGGCGGCGATCGCCTTTTCGAAATCCATCGGCGACCACATATTCTCGCCCAGCTGGATCGGCGTGTGCGCCGCCGCGGCAATGGCCGCATGGCCCTTATAGTCGTCGGCGGTGACGGGCTCCTCGATCCAGACCAGGCCCAGATCGTCCAGCGCCCGCGCCCGCGCAATGGCCGATGTCACATCCAGCGACTGGTTGTAATCCACCAGCAATTTGAGTTTGCCGCCGCCTGCGTCTTGCGCCGCCGCCAGCACCGCGCGATCCTGTGCGACATCGCCATAGCCGATCTTGAGCTTGATGGTGTCGAAGCCCAGCGCCACCGTTTCGCCAACGTCTTCGCGCGCGCCTTCGATGCCGCCCATGCCGCAACTGGCATAGGCGGGAATCGGCGACGGCCGGCCGCCCAGCAGCGTCGCCAGCGGCACGCCCTGCGCCACCGCCAGCGCGTCCCACACCGCCATGTCGATGCCCGCCGCCGCCATGCCGGTAAGGCCCTGCGGCCCCAGAAGGCGCAGGCGCCCTTGCAGCTTGGCGAAGATTTCCAGCGGCGCCAGCCGGTCGCCGGTAATCAGCGCGCCAAAGCTCTCCACCAGCTTCGCCACGGGGGCGAGCGCGAAGGCCGTGTAGCAGAACAGATAGGTGCGGCCGGTGACGCCCGCATCGGTATTGACGTCAATCAGCACCAGCGGTGCGGACATCACGGTGCCGCCCGCCGTCTGGTGCGGCTTGGACAGGGGCACATTGACCGCCCGCACGGTGACGCCGGTGATGATGATGTCGGTCATGATGGCCCCTTCCCTGAAACGGCCCGCACCTTGGGCAAGGCCGTGGCAGGGCGCAAGCGGTGGCGATTGGACAAGCCTGTATTTGTTGTCATCATGGCCGCCAGCAAGCGGGGGCCATGCCATGGCGGAACTGAAGCGCACGATCGGCCCCGGCCAGATGATGCTGTATGGCATAGGCTCCATGCTGGGCGCGGGCATTTACGGCCTGGTCGGGCGGGCCGCCGGCGTGATGGGCGGGGCCATGTGGATGGCCTTCCTGCTGGCCATGACGGCGGCGCTGCTGACCGGCCTCTCCTATGCCTCCATCGCCTCGCGCTATCCGCGCGCGGCGGGCGCGGCCTATGCCACCCAGCGCGCCTTCCGCCTGCCCTGGCTGACCTATGTGGTGGGGCTGACGGTGGTGGCGTCCGGCATCGCCTCGGCCGCCACCCAGTCCAAGGTGGTGGCGCTCAACCTCAACACGCTGGTCGGCTTGGACACCGGCGTCAACGTGGCGGGTGCGCCGCTGGAGGTGCTGCTGCTGGCGGTCGGCTTCATCCTGGTCGTGTGGGGGTTTGTCTGGCGCGGCAATT
>JAEZBK010000210.1 GCA_023427355.1 Pseudomonadota bacterium | reverse complement strand
GGATTGCGGCGCGGGCACGGGCGCGCTGGGCGCCACGACGACCGGCGCGACGGGCGGCGGCCTGGGCGGCGGCGGCAGGTACAGGATCGTCTCGCCCACCACCATGGGCGCGGACACATGCTGCGTCACCGACGCGAGCAGCAGCCAGCCCAGCGCGCCATGCACCAGCACCACCATGGCCAGCCCCGCGGCTCGGCGGCGTTGCGGTGATGATGCAGTGTGCGGTCGATCCCTAATGAAGACGATCTCCTGCCGAACCTACTCCCGCGCCGGTCATTTCGCTGCGCAGCTTGTCGGGCAGCTCCCAGTTCCAGTCCCATGCCGGGATGCGGCTGCAACAACGCTACGAAGAAAGATGCGCCAGCCGCCGATACCCCAGCGCCTCGGCGACATGGACCTTGCCCAACCCTTCGGCGCCGGCAAGATCGGCGATGGTCCGCGCCACCTTCAGCACCCGATGATAACCGCGCGCCGTAAGCCGCATCCGCTCCGCCGCATCCGTCAGTAATCGCCGCCCGGCCTCGTCAGGGGCCGCCATCGCCTCCAGCACCTCCCCCTCCATCTGCGCATTGGTGCGCAGGCCATGGGCCGCCAGCCGCGTCCGCTGCACCGCCCGCGCCGCCGCCACGCGGACCGCCACCTCGGCGCTGCCTTCGGCGGGCGGCGGCAGCGACAGGTCTGACGCCGACACCGCCGCCACGTCCAGATGGATGTCTATGCGGTCGAACAGCGGGCCCGAAATGCGCGACTGGTAATCCGCCCCGCATTTGGGCGCGCGGCCGCAACCGCGCGCGGGCTCCGACAGGTATCCGCAGCGGCAGGGATTCATCGCCGCCACCAGCTGGAAACGCGCCGGATACTTCACATGGGCGTTGGCCCTGGCCACCACCGCCTCGCCGCTTTCGATGGGCTGGCGCAACGAATCCAGCACCGCGCGCGCGAATTCCGGCAGTTCGTCCAGGAACAGCACGCCCAGATGCGCCAGGCTCACCTCGCCCGGCTTCACCTTCAGGCCGCCGCCCACCAGGGCCGCCATGGAGGCGGAATGGTGCGGGTTGCGGAAGGGCCGCGTGCGGCTGATCGCGCCATCCTCCAGCGTGCCCGACAGGGATTGAATCAGCGAAATCTCCAGCGCCTCCTGCGCATCCAGCGGCGGCAACAGGCCCGGCAGGCGCTGCGCCAGCATGGATTTTCCCGCGCCGGGCGGGCCGATCATCAAAAGGTTGTGCCCACCGGCCGCCGCGATCTCCAGCGCGCGCTTGGCGCTTTCCTGGCCCTTCACATCGCGCAGGTCCGGCGCATGGCGCGAGGGCAGCACCACCTTGGGAACAGGCGGCGTCAAAAGCGACGCGCCCTTCATGTGGTTGACCAGCGCGATCAGCGAGGGCGCGGCCAGGATCTCCAGCGCGCCCGCGAACGCCGCTTCCGATCCGCAGGCTTGCGGACAGATCAGCCCGCGGTCTTGCGCATTGGCCGCGATGGCGGCGGGCAGCACGCCGGGCACCGCCGTGATGGCGGCATCCAGCGACAATTCCCCCAGCGCCACATAGCGCGCCATTTCGCTGGCGGGCAGCACGCCCATCGCCGCCAGCAAGCCCAGCGCAATGGGCAGGTCATAATGCGAGCCTTCCTTGGGCAGGTCGGCGGGCGCCAGGTTCACCGTCACGCGCTGATAGGGCATGGCCAGGCCGATGGCCGACAGCGCCGAGCGCACGCGTTCGCGGCTTTCCGCCACCGCCTTGTCGGCCAGGCCCACAATGGTGAACTGCCCGCTGCCGCCATCGGCGACATGCACCTGCACGTCCACCGCGCGGGCTTCGATGCCCTGGAACGCGACCGTCGAAATATGGGCGATGGGCATGAGACCTGTTGCGAAGCAGAAGGGACGCACACGCAACACCGTCGGGCGGCAGCCTAACCATTACGACAGTTTCTGGCGAGCCCCTATTCCGCCCGGCGCAACAACTATTTCTTTTGCTATAAATGCAAGCTAGGTGGGTTCAAGAGGGCGTTTCTAATCCAATGTCTAGACGCTATTGGCTATCGCTCATTGCAGTTGTCGTACTAACGGCAAGCCTCGCACACGCTCAAGGCGTAGGTAACGACGCCGAAAGCAAGCCCAGAGCCACACGGAGCGCATCCCAGCCAAAACCCGACGCGCCACCATCCATTCCGGTTTCCGTCCAGAACGACATCAAGAGCATCGCCCGCGCGCTGGAAGCCGCGAACAATAAACCGGAGCCCGAAGCCGAAAAGCGCCGCGCCGAACAGGATTTGAAGGCCCAGAAGGACATGGCGACTTGGGCGTTGGGAATGCTCTTGGCGAGCGGTGCCGACATTCTCTTGACTGGAGTCGGCATCTTTCTGATTTGGAGAACCTTGGTTCACACTAAAGACGCCGCCAAAGCCGCTCGGGACGCTGTAACTGCGCAGGAAATCGCCAACAGTGTGACCAAAGCCCAGATCAGCGCGGACATGAAAATTGATACCGCCGAGTTTTACATCGTTCCTCACAAAGGAGCCGGATACGGCGACCACCCCCAAGTTGTGATAAAGTCCAGCAATAGCGGGAACTCCCGCGCCAATGCGTTCCGTTGGAACGTGCGAGTTCTTTATCATCATGACGAAGAAACCGAGATCAGGGGTAATACCGACATTCCTCCTGAGCCCTGGGGGATAGTTGTCGCCGCAGGGGAGAGTATTGAGCAGCGAACAAACTGTCTGCCGGCGTTTCTGACCGAGAAAGAAAAAGCCGCCGTGGCGGAAGGCAGCCTTAACGTATTTATGGAAATAGAAATTGCTTACGGCAACATATTTGGGGAGACTGTCCGCGACAAAAGCACTTTCGCGGCTACCATCTATAAGGAGCGAGATTTGCTGGGGCGAATAACGCTGCGTCGCGTACCCATCTCACTGGATGAGATGGTCGCTCAAATGGCTCTGACCGAGAAAATCTGGAAGTCCCGTGCTTAACCAAGAAATTATGGCCAAGCGCCCACAGTGGCGCTCATCTAAGAGCCCCCTTCTGTGTTTACAGCATAATACCGCGATGCCCTGAAAGGCGACGGTATAGATATGAGCGATGGCCATGGAATCCAGTGCGAAGGCGAACGTTGAACGCGCACACGCAACACCGTCGGGTGGGAAGCCTATCCGCCGCCTTCGCGCTTGGCAAAGGGATCGCGCACGCCGCCCATGCGCGCCGCCGCACCGCTGACGCCGATGGCCGCGCCCAGCCCGAAGGCGGGCATGTTGCTGTAGATATTCTCCGCCGCATCCGGCGCGATCAGATAGGTCTCGTGCCAGATGCCCACCGCGTCATTGTCCTTCAGGCGGCGGTTGAACGCGGCCCAGGCGGGAAAATGCCGGCCCTCGCGGTCATGGGCATAG
Organism: Pseudomonadota bacterium; assembly: GCA_023427355.1. Classification (GTDB taxonomy): domain Bacteria; phylum Pseudomonadota; class Alphaproteobacteria; order Micropepsales; family Micropepsaceae; genus Rhizomicrobium. Next base: position 4,097 of record JAEZBK010000210.1, on the reverse strand, counting down.
GCGAAGAGTTTTTCCTGGCTCTGCCAGTATTGCACCGACAGCACCACCCGGCCCGACAGGAAATTGCGCACCCACAAAAGACCGGAATCGGGCCTGGCCTTCAGTTCGGCCTGCATGCGCGGCATGGCGGCGGCCACCGGCCACCAGCGCGACACCGCGGCCAGCCGGTTGATGCGCATGCCGATCAGGAACAGCGCAAAGGATGTTTCGGGGTGGGCCTGCTGACGTCCGGGAATGATCGTCATGCAGGGGCCTGCCTTACTCTGGCGCGACAGTGACCTTGATGCCGTCCGTCTCGCCGGAGCAGATGATCTGGCACGACAGGCGCGAGGAGCCCGGCTCCACCGCCAGCGCCATGTCCAGCATGTCGATCTCGGCTTCCGACGGCGCGGGCAGCTTGTCGTACCAGCCATCGGTCACATAGACGTGGCAGGTGGCGCAGGCGCAGGCGCCGCCGCATTCGGCGGCCACGTCGAAACCCGCATCGCGCAGAATCTCCATCACGCTCCAGCCATCGCGGCCTTCGACTTCGCGGGTGTTGCCCTGACGGTCCGTACCGATAATTTTCATTTGCGAAACCCTCTAATTCCTCATCCTGGGCCTGTCGAAGGATGAAGGCTTAAGAAACGCCCAGCTTCTTCTGCAGGTTGGAGGAAGACGTCGTGTACTGGAAGCGGATCTTCTCGGTCGGGCGCGCGATGGCGAAGGCCGCCTGGCTCATCAGCGCCGCTTCATGGAAGCCCGACAGGATCAGCTTCAGCTTGCCCGGATAGGTATTGATGTCGCCGATCGCGAAGATGCCCGGCGTCTGGCTTTCGAAGCGCGCCGTGTCCACCGGGATCAGGTTTTCGTGCAGGTTGATGCCGAACTCGGCGATGGGCCCCAGCTTGATGGTCAGGCCGAAGAAGGGCAGGAACGCGTCGGTCTCGTGCTGCCACTCGGTCTTGTCGGCGCCGGCCAGCGTCACGCCCGACATCTTGCCCGGCTCGCCATGGATCGCCTTCACGCTGGCGACATGGAACTTGACCTTGCCTGCGGCTTCCAGCTCGCGCATCTGGTTGACGCTGTGCTGCGCGGCGCGGAAGCCGTCGCGGTGATGGATCAGCGTCAGGCTCTTGGCCAGCGGCGCCAGGTTGATCGTCCAGTCCAGCGCGCTGTCGCCGCCGCCGGCGATCAGGATGTTCTTGCCGCGGAAGCTTTCCATCTTGCGCACGGCGTAATGCACGCCGATGCCGTCACCGGCATTTTCGAAATTCTCGATGCCCGCAACCGGGGGGCGCTTGGGCTGGAACGAGCCGGCGCCCGCCGCCACCACGATGACATGGGCGATGATCTCGGTGCCCGCATCGGTCTTCAGCTTCCAGCGGCCATCCTCCTGCCGCTCCAGCGCCACCGCCATCTCGTTGAAATGGAATTGCGGATTGAAGGGCTTGATCTGCTCCAGCAGGCGGTTGGTCAGCTCCTGGCCGGTGACGATGGGCAGGCCCGGAATGTCATAGATCGGCTTTTCCGGATAAAGTTCGGTGCACTGCCCGCCCGGACGGTCCAGGATGTCGATCAGATGGCATTTCAGGTCCAGAAGCCCCAGTTCGAACACGGCGAACAGGCCGATGGGGCCTGCGCCGATGATGGCGACATCTGTCTCGATAGGGGCAGTCATGGGCGGTCCTCAGACGGGCGGAACTGTATTTCCACACCTAAGTTCGTGTAATGGCTGGAAAAACCGTCGCCCTTATATGTAAAAATGGTAGCGGCAACAACCCCTGCTATAAGCACCGCTGCGATGCAAAATGACGCTCCCCTCAAAGCCGCTTCCGCCTGCGCCAGCATGGCCGAACTGCGCGACGCCATCGATGCCCTGGACCGCAGGCTGGTGCACCTGCTGGTGCAGCGCCAGACCTATATCGAGCGCGCCGCCGTCCTGAAGCAGGATCGCGGCACGGTGCGCGACGAGGCGCGCATCGAGGATGTCGTGACCAAGGTGCTGGCCGAGGCGAAGGCCGCCGGGCTGTCGCCCGCCATCGCCGAAGCGGTGTGGCGCGTGTTGATCGAACGGTCCATCCAGCACGAGTTCGAGAAGTTCGACGCCAAGTAGGCGATCGCGGAACTGCGCGGGTGGCGCGGAACAGATCGCGCGATGAATCGCTTTCTCTCCAGTGCAATTGATCGGAGAGAGTTCCATGAGCATCAAGGGTAAGGTCAAGGAAGCCGCGGGCTATCTGAAGGAAGAAGCCTATGAAAATGGCACCTCGGCGGAGAGCAGGATGAAGGCCCAGGAAGGCCGCAATCTGCGCAATGAAGGCCGCATGGAAGACGGCAAGGCGCCCAAGACCACGCAGCCGGGCGCGCAGCACTAGTCCTGCGCGAACAGTCTGGCGCCGCAGCGAACGTTGCGGCGCGAAGAACGGGCGTTCTTCCCAACGGGAGGAACGCCCGTTTTCTTTTGCTAGTTCTGTGCGACCTGCACCGGCATCGGCACCGACGCCAGCGCGATGCCGGTCAACTGCTTGATGCAGGCGACACTGGCCGGTGCCGCGAAGGCCGGCGACACCATGTGCCGGTCTGCGCTGGCGCAGGCCAGGGCCGCGGCGGCCTTCACACGGGCTTCCAGCGTGGCCGCGCCGGTGGGCGTGGCCAGGTTCAGGTCGGCATAGGTGACGGTGGTGGAACCGGCCAGGGCAGAGCCGAGACCGAGCGAAAACAGGATGGCGGTGGCGGGGATGAGCTTGCGAACCATGACGATCTCCTTTGGGTTAGGTGACCAATCCCGGTTCCTCCTGCATGTCGTGTTCTGATGTGCTGGGGTCAAACTTGACCTTGGGTAAGGTTGCTGCACATGCGAACAAAAGTAAAGCTGACTTTGGCGGCAATTTCGGGAAATTATTGCAACGCAGCAATGTCTCTGCTGCACAGTTTGCGGGTGCGGCCCAAAGGGCGTACCCTGCGGGATGACCATTCCCAAGACCCCGCTCGGCGCCTCGGCGCGCGATTCCCAGCATGACCGCCGCACCCAGTTGGTGAAGGAACAGCTCGCCAAGGAAAGTGCTGCCCAGGACGCCAAGACCGCCCGCCTCAAGGCCCTGCGGCTGGCGCGCGATGCCGCCGAACCGCCCCCGGCCGCTCCCCTGCCCAAGACGCGCAAGAAAGCCGTCAAGGCTGCCGCCAAAACCTGATCGCGGCGCTTTTTTTGCCGTTATGAGCTTCAGCGTACCAACATCGCCCGGACTCGTGCGCCCGCTTTCGCTAAAGTGCGGTCATTGCTGGCGACGACCTTTTGGCGGCCGGCAACTGTGAGACATAAGAGGCCGTAAAAAATCCGGCCCGCGCTCCCGCTGTACGCAGGAGAAGCACCATGTCCGAAGTCCATTCCAACAAGTCCGGGCGCGATCAGTTCAGCACGCGGCTCAAATGCAGCCGCTGCGATGCCGATGGCCATGCGCTGTGGGAAGAGAATAGCGAGGTCAGCAATGCCGGACCGATGGGCGCGCTGATCCGCATCTCCGACAATTTCATCCTGCGCATGCCGCGCGGCCCCCAGGGCCAGCCCGAGATCGCCTGCAAGACTTGCGGCACCACCCATCCGGACTAGCCGCGATATCCACCTGTCTGTCCACCGCGCCCGCATGAGACACTCGTGGGGCATGACGAACCACGCGCGCCACACGCCACGCCGTATCCCTCCTCTGCGGGGGAGGGGGGGGTATGCGGGAAATGGACAAACGAAGATTCGCCAAGGCCCTGGCGTGGCTCACAAAAACAGTCGAGGGGTCGATGTCAGGCGGCGAGATAGCGGCGAATGAAATCCTGCACCGTCATCGCCTCGTCCGACAGCCGCGCGATGGCCGCCTGGGCGCGCTCGGTGTTGCCGGGGTCCACCGGCTCCGCCGCCGCTGCCGCGTCGCCGAAGGAAAAGGCGCCCACCCCGCGGGCCGCGCCCTTGATGGTGTGGGTGATCTCGCGCCAGCGCTTGGCGTCGCGCGCCGCCAGGACGCCGCGCAACTGGCCCACCATCAGCCCGATCTGGCCGTCGAACAGCCGCAGGATCTCGTCGTTCATGGCTTTTTCGCCGCCGGTGTAGCGGGCAAGATGGTCAAGAT
>JAEZBK010000134.1 GCA_023427355.1 Pseudomonadota bacterium | reverse complement strand
CCAGCCGTCGCGCGTGGCGTTGACGAAGGCCTGAACCGTCTTGGGATCGCTGTCGATCCACTTCTGCGGCACCATCACCATGTTGGCATAACCGGGATAGCCGTAATCGGCGAGCAGGAAGACCTTGGGCCGGAATTTGGCCTGCTGTTCCACCGTGAAGGGTTCGGAGGTGAGATAGCCTTCCTGGATGGCGTTGGGATTGACGATGAAGGGCGCCAGGTTGTGCGTGTATTTGCGGATTTGGGCGTCTGAGAAGCCGAAGCGCGCCTTCAGCCAGGGCCAGAAGCTGGTGGTGGCCGCGGTCGAGACCAGGATCGGCTTGCCTTTCATGTCGGCGAGCGAATTGATGTCGCGGCGCGGATGGCTCATCAGCACCTGCGGATCCTTCTGAAACACCGCCATCACCGCCTTGAGCGGCAGGTTCTGGCGCACCAGGTTCATCGCGATGAAGCTGTTGGAGCCCATGCCGAAATCGGCGGCGCCGGTGAGCAGCAGTTGCGGCACATTCACTTCGGGGCCGCCCTGGATGATGGTCACGTCCAGGCCGCGCCTGGCATAGAGACCTTCGGCCAGCGCGTAATAGAAGCCGCCATGTTCGGCCTGCGCCTTCCAGTCGGTGACGAAGGTGACCTTGGTCGCCGCCGCCGCAGGCAGGGCGAGGAGAATAAGGGCCAGGGCAAGGAGCGCGCGCTTCATGCGGCCCTTATAGCACATTTATTCCGGGCGGGACTGTGGCGGCGGACTTTCCGCAGGCGCGTCTTCCTCGTCATCCCCGAACAGCCAGCCGAACAGGCCGCGGCTGCGGCGGCGCGGCGGTGGGGCCTCTTGCGGCTGCGCTTCCTCGAAGCCTTGGTTGAAGCGGGGCAGGTTGTCGCCGATGCCCGCCAGCGCGTTGCCTTCGCCGGAGCCGGTTTCGCGGGTGCTCAGGAAGAAGGGGTCGCGGGGCTCCTGCGGCGGGGAACGGTCCAGGCCGCGCGGCGGCAGGCCTTTCTCGGCTTCCAGCATCACGGTGCGCCAGAGCTGCGCCGGAAGGGTGCTGCCCGTGACGCGGGTGGAGGAATTGTCGTCATTGCCGAACCAGACGCCGGTGACATAGTCGGTGGTGAAGCCGACGAACCAGGCATCGTTGGAGTCCTGGGTGGTGCCGGTCTTGCCGCCGGATTCACGGCCGGGCAGGCGCGAGGCGCTGCCGGTGCCATAGACCACCACGTTCCACAGCATGGCCAGCAGGTCGCGGTTGACGCCCTGGTTGATGACGCGGCGCGGCTGGGGGGGCTTGCGGGTGTAATAGGTGCGGGTGCCCGCCGCGCCATCCACGCGGGTGACGAAATAGGGCGAGACCGCCATGCCGCCATTGGCGAAGACGGCATAGGCCGATGTCAGTTCGAGCGGCGTGACTTCGGAGGTGCCCAGCGCCAGCGAGGCGTTGGCGGCCAGGGGCGAGGCGATGCCCACGCGCTTGGCGGTGGCGATGACATTGCCGATGCCCGCTTCCTGGGCCAGCGACACGGCGATGGTGTTGATCGAGTGGGTCAGCGCCTCGACCACCGTGACGGTGCCATATTCATTCTGGCCGAAATTGGTGGGACGATAGCCATTGATGTCCACGGGGGCATCGTCGCGCCAATCCCAGGGCGTCACGCCCTGTTCCAGCGCGGTGAGATAGACGAAGGGCTTGAAGGCGCTGCCGGGCTGGCGGCGGGCCTGGGTGGCGCGGTTGAAGACGGACTCAGTATAGTCGCTGCCGCCGATCAGGGCGCTGACCGCGCCGTCGGGCTTCATCATCACCACCGCGGCCTCGCCGACACGCAGGCGCTTGCCGTTCTTTTCGATGGCGGCGGCGACAGCGGCGCGGGCGGCTTCCTGCAGGCGCGGCTCCAGCGTCGTGTGGACGATCAAATCGCCGCTGGCGTTGGGGCCGGCGAGCTTCTTGGCCTCTTCGGCGGCGGTGTCGAGGAAATAGTTGCGCGCTTCCAGCCGCTGGCGGTCGATCACGCTGGCGGGTTTGGCGCGGGCGGCGCGGGCTTCCTGCGCGGTGATGACGCCGGTTTCGACCATGGAATCCAGCACCCAGCTTGCGCGCTGCTGCGCCGCCACCAGGTCGCGGCGGGGCGAGAAGACGGACGGGGCGCGCGTCAGCGTCGCCAGCATGGCGGCCTGGGCCAGCGTCACCTCGCGCGCCGAGACGCCGAAATAGACGCGCGCCGCGCCATCGACGCCATAGGCGCCGGAGCCCAGATAGATGCGGTTGAGATAGAGTTCGAGGATCTGTTTCTTGGTGAGCGACTTTTCCAGGCCCGCGGCATTCACCAGCTCGGTCAGCTTGCGCGAGAAGGTGCGTTCCTGCTGGGTGTAGACGATCTTGGCGGTCTGCTGGCTGATGGGGGAGCCGCCCGCGACCACGCGGCCCGCGCGCAGGTTGAGCAGCATGGCGCGCGTCAGGCCGACCGGGTCCACGCCGTTGTGGGAATAGAAGCGGCGATCCTCCATGGCGATGAAGGCCGCCGGAAGGAAGGCCGGCATCTCTTCCAGCTTCAGGCGCGCGCCCACCACCGCGCCGCGATGGCCGACTTCGTTGCCGCCCGCATCGAGGAAGGTGAAGGCAGTGGGCCGGTTCACCGCATACAGGTCCATCTTCGGGTCGAGGCGGCCGGAGAAGAGGCCCAGGAACTGCGGCGCCAGATAGGCCAGCGCGAGCGGGACCGCGATGGCCGCCAGGATGCGCGCGGCCCAGGGGGCGTAAGGCTCGCCCGCCTTCAGCCATGGGTGCTGCCGCAACCGGGCGATCCATTGTTCCGACATGTGGGGGATAGAGCACCGATTTTTGCGGCGCTTTCAAGGCCCTTGTGGGGGATAGCAGGGGGAAATCCTGCCAAAGGGTTGAAGGACGGGCGGCTGGTTTCTACATCACTGCTATCTCCAGAATTGTACCTGAAACATCGGTTCACGGATGTTTCGTTTGTTTGAACCCCTCCGCCCTTCGCTGGCGCAAGCGGCTTCGCCTCGCCAGCGACGGGTGCTTCCCCTTCTTGTCGCTGCGCGACGAAGCGGGGCCTGGCGGAGGGTCGCGCGGCGGAATGCCGGGCTGGAGCCTCGAAAGAGGCGCGCATGACATTTCATTGAGGATGGGACATCGCATGGCTGCGACGGCGGCCGGACTTGAAACCCAATGGCTGGACATGATGGTGAAAAATCTGAAAGACGAACTGCAAGCCCAGGTCGCGCGGGTGCGCCTGGCGGCAAAGCAGCCCGGCGAAGACGAAGCCAAGATGCGCGCCACGGATGCGCGGACGCTGGGCGTGCTGGAGCGCACGTTGGAGCGGCTGGCGAAGCTGGAGCGAGAACGGGCAACGGTGCGCGAACAGAAGGTTGCGAAGAATGCTGAAGGCGCCCGTACGGCGCTGGAGCGCCGCCTGGATAAACTCGCTGGAACCGGAACAAAGGCGAAGCCTGCTCGCCAGCCTGAGTGACGCGGATGCGGCGCTGCTGGATGGCTGGGATTTCTGGGCGCGCGATGCGCAATTGCCGCCCGGCGGCGACTGGCGCATCTGGCTGTTCCTGGGCGGACGCGGCGCGGGGAAGACCCGCGCGGGCTCCGAATGGATCGCCGCGCAGGTGCGCGCGCGCAAGGCGCGGCGCATCGGGTTGATCGGGGCGACGGCGCGCGATGCGCGGCAGGTGATGGTGGAAGGCGAATCCGGATTGCTTTCGGTGTGCGAGGGCGCGCAGTTCTGGCCCTCTACCGACCTGGTGCGGTTTCCCTGCGGGGCGGAGGCGCGCTTGCTGTCGGCGGCCGAACCGGACAGTTTTCGCGGCCACCAGTTCGATTGCGTGTGGGGCGATGAATTCGCCAAGTGGCGCGATCCGCAAGGAGCGCTGGACATGGCGTTGATGGCGCTGCGGCTGGGACAGGCCCCGCGCATGCTGTTGACCACAACGCCGCGCGCCATCGCCGCGCTCAAGGCGCTGCTGGCGCAGGATGGCGTGGTGGTGACGCACAGCGCGACAGACGAGAATGAAGCCAACCTGGCGGACGGTTTCGTGGCCTATCTGGATGCGCGCTATGGCGGCACGCGGCTGGGGCGGCAGGAGTTGGGCGGCGAGCTGATCGAGGACAATGACCGCGCCCTGTGGAAGCGAAGCTGGATCGAGGCGGCGCGCGTGCGCGCGGCGCCGGAGCTGGCGCGCATCGTGGTGGCGGTGGATCCGCCCGCCGGGATGACGGGCGATGCCTGTGGCCTGGTGGTGGCGGGCCGTGACAGCCAGGGCGAGGGTTTCGTGCTGGCGGATCGTTCGATGGGCGGCTTGTCGCCAGCTGGTTGGGCGGCGCGCGCGGTTGCGGCCTATGAAGCGTTCGAGGCCGACGCGATCATCGCCGAGGCCAACCAGGGCGGCGAGATGGTGCGCAGTGTCTTGATGCAGGCGGGTGGGAACCTGCCCGTGCGGCTGGTGCATGCGGTGCGCGGCAAGACGGTGCGGGCCGCGCCGGCGGCGGCGCTGTATGAGCGCGGCCGCATCCACCATGTCGGTGTGCTGCCGGAACTGGAGGACCAGATGTGCCAGTATGACGGGACGCAAGGCAGTCCCGACCGGATGGACGCGCTGGTCTGGGCGCTGGCCGATCTGTTCGGGGACGCGCCGCGCAAGCCGCGCGTGCGGTCGCTTTGACTTAGAGCGTGGGGGCCATGCCCTGGCCGGGGGCGGCATAGGCCGCCATCTCGGCAAAGAGGCCGGAGAGGCGGATCAGGTCTTCGCGCTGGAATTCCAGCGGCAGTTCGGCGCCGGTTTCCAGCACCAGCATCAGGCCGGGATTGCCATTGTCGCGCATCTGGGTGCGCACGCCCGCCACCGTGACGGGCTGGACCGGCGGATGCTGTTCCGGCGGCAGGGTGGACAGCACCTCGCCCAGATGGGCGGAGGCGGCCGCGATGGTGAGGCCCGCGCAATGGGCCGACAGTTCGACGGCGTATTTCTTCTGGTCGGTGCCCAGGAAGAGCAGGCGCACGGCCCCGACATCGGCGTCGGCTTTCGCCTGCAGAACATATTCGAACCGGGGCGCGATCATCGTGGCGGTCATGGGCGATTCCCTTTGGACGCCAAGGTTAGCGCAGAACAGCTTTTCAAGGAATGAACCCGTGATGATCGAGTTTTTGCGCCGTTTTCGCCAGCCGCCGGAGCGCAAATCCGCGCCCCTGATCGCCCTGACGCTGGGCGGGGAGGCCCGCTGGGGCGCCCGCGACGCGCCCGGCCTGGCCCGGCTGGGGATACAGAATGCGATCGCCCATGCCTGCATCGCCCGGATCGCGGGCGCGGCCGCGTCGGTGCCGTTCCTGCTGTATGACGGCGATTGCGAGATCGAGGATCATCCGCTGCTGGCGCTGCTGGCGCGGCCCAACGCGCGGGAGGATGGCACGGGCCTGTTCGAGCGCTGGTATGGGTTTTTGCAGAGCGCGGGCAATGCCTATCTCGAAGCGGTGACGCTGGACGGGATTCCCCGCGAACTGCACCTGCTGCGCCCGGACCGGGTCAGTGTGGTGCCCGGCCCGCGCGGCTGGCCAGCCGCCTATGACCATGTGGTGGACGGGCGCACCAGCCGCATCGCGCGCGAGCAGGTGCTGCATGGGGCGCTGTTTCATCCGCTGGACGATCATTATGGGCTTTCGCCCCTGGCGGTGGCGGCATCGGCCATCGAGGTCCACAATGCGGGCGCGGCCTGGAGCAAGGGATTGCTGGACAATGCCGCCAGGCCATCGGGCGCACTTATATATAAGGGACCGGACGGGGCCCCCGGCCTTTCCGATGAGCAGTTCGGCCGGCTGAAGCGCGAACTGGAAGACAGCTACCAGGGCACGGCCAATGCCGGGCGGCCCATGGTGCTGGAGGGCGGGCTGGACTGGAAGGCGATGAGCTATGCGCCATCCGAGATGGATTTCAGCGAGACCCGTGCCCAGGCGGCGCGCGAGATTGCGCTGGCGTTCGGCGTGCCGCCCATGCTGCTGGGCCTGCCCGGCGACAACACCTATGCCAATTATGCCGAGGCGAATTTGAGTTTCTGGCGCCAGACGGTGCTGCCGCTGGTGGGGCGGACGGCTTCGATGCTGACGCGTTTCCTGTGCCCGCGCTATGGCGAGGGCCTGCGGCTGGATTTCGACGCCGATGCGGTGGAAGCGCTGGGCGAGGCGCGCAAGGCGCTGTGGGGACGGCTGAACGAGGCGGATTTCCTGAGCGTGAACGAGAAGCGCGCAGCGGCGGGCTATGGCCCGGTGGAGGGTGGCGAGGGGCCATAGGCCATGGCATGGTCGGGCCATGAATTACGAACTTCCCCTGGTGCCGGGGCGCGATTGCGGCGACTGCGTGGTGTGTTGCAGCACCATGAACATCGACAAGCCGGATGTGCAGAAACATTCGGGCATGTTGTGCCGTCATTGCGTGGGCGGCGGCTGCGCCGTGTATGAGACGCGTTTCGACGTGTGCCGCACCTTCCATTG
>JAEZBK010000105.1 GCA_023427355.1 Pseudomonadota bacterium | reverse complement strand
GGTCAGTAGCTGAAGCGCATGCCGACCTTGAAGTTGCGCCCGATCAGGTCATAGGGGCTGCCGCCCAGGCTGATGGCCACGATGGGCGGCTTCTTGTTGGTGACGTTCTCGACGTTCACATAGGCCTGGAGCCGCGTGTCACCCTCCTTGACCAGGTCATAGGCAAAGCGCACATCGAACTGCAGCACCTCGGGCCAGATGTTGCGGTTGATGCTGTTGCCCAGCGCCGCCGTGGCATTGTACTGCGTCGTGCCCGGCGTCAGGCCATCCAGCCCGACATTGGTCGTGCTGTAGATGACGTTGGACTGGTATTTGACGTTCAGGATCGAGGTCCAGTTGTCCCACTGGTGCTGCAGGTTGACGTTGAACGCCAGCTTGGGGGCATTGATCGTGCCCACCGAGTCGATGTCCTGCGTCGGCGTGACCGCATGGAAATTGTCTATCCAGGTGCCCAGGGCGCGGATGTTGAACGAGCCTGGGATGAAATCCATCTGCGGCACGGCATAGGCGACCTCAAGGTCCACGCCGCCCGTCTTCTGCGAGTTGAGATTCTGCTGCGGAACGTTGATGCGGCTGACCCCGACCACGTTGGTCGGATCCGCGGTGACGAAGGGTGCATAGATCGAGGCCGCGCCGCGCACAGCATAGTCATCCATGATGGTCTGGATGCCCACGGTCGAGATGATGTCCTTCATCTTGATGTAGTAATAGTCCATCGAGACGGAGAGGCCGGCCAGCCAGTCCCAGGTCGGCTGCAGCGCAAAGCCCACCGTATAGGTCTCGCCGCTTTCGGGGCGCAGGGCGGGGTTGCCCACCGTGTTGCTCTTGATGAAGCCCGAGGTCATCAAGACCTTGTTCTGGATGTTGGGATTGCCTTCCGAACCCGGATTGTAGAGCTCGTTCAGGTTGGGCGCGCGAATGTCGTGGCTGCGGGTGCCGCGGAAGCGCAGATTCTCGTTCACGTCCCAGGTGAAGCCGACCTTCCAGGTGGTGACGTTGCCCGATGTGGAATATTCGGTGTTGCGGATCGCGGCGTTGAGGCCGAAGGTTTCGATCAGGGGCAGGTCGCGCACGATCGGGATTTCCGCCTCGCCATAGAATTCATGCACCAGGATATGCCCGAAATAGTTCGAGTAATTCTGGTTCATCAGCGCGCCGCGGCGGCAGTCGAAGCAGTTCTGCACATTGATGGCGTCGCGGCGATAATCGAAGCCGAACGCCACGCCCAGATCGCCGGCCGGCAGGGTCACCGGCGCGCCGCTGAAGCCCAGGTTGAAGGTGTAAAGCCCCATGCGGTTCTCGACATTCGACGCCGAGTTGAAATAGGCGTTGGCCGCCCGGTTCTGCTCCACATTGTTGCCGAAGATGTTGTAGGGCACGCAGCCCGGCGACAGGTTGGCGATGAGCTGGGCGCGCACGGCCGCCGGCTGGGCGTTGAAATAGGGATTGGTGGCGACCGGCCCGCAGACCGGCGTGCCGTTGGGGCCGGGCACCACATAGGCGGCTGCGAAGAAATCCGCCGTGCGCGGGGTGTTCTTGATGTAGGGCTCGAACATCGCAAGGCCCAGGCCCAGATCGGCGTCCCAGGTCCAGTCCGTGCCGAACACCGACAAAAGGCCGCCCACGCCCATGTTGCCCATCATGGAATCGGTGCGGTTGCGCGAGGCGATGGACTTCACGTCCACCTGCCGGCTGGCGCTGTACTGGAAGCTGGTAATGCCCCGTGCGTTCATCTGGTCGCGCACGCTCTGGGGCAGGAAGGGATTGTTGGCGAAGACGGTGAAGCGGTTGAAGTTCGGAACCTGGGCGCCGAACGAATTGTTGAAGGTCATCAACCCGCCATAGTTGAACTGGGCATAGGCTTGCAGGCCGCCGCCAAAGTCGTAGTCGAAGCGCGCCATGGTCGCCCAGCGGTTGAAGGCGCCGCGCAGGAACTGGTCGGGATTCTCGAAGCTGCCATAATCGCCCCCGCCGATCTGTTCGGTCGCGCCGCTGATGGTGCCGGGTGCGAAATTGTAGGTCGTGCCGTTCTCGCCGAACGCGATGCCCTTGAGCGGGCAGGCGCCGCCGCCCGGCACGGTGCAGCCCACGATCAGGCCGCTGGCGTTATAGGCCGACGTCACCACGCCATTGGCGATGATCTGGGCCGGAACGCCTGCGGCGCGCGGCGTCGATGGCGACATCACGCCCGGCTGCAGGCGGCCCCATCCGCGCGAGAGCATGTTCTTGGTGCCCAGGCTGATGGAAATGTCGCCGCCGATGGTCAGGTGGCCCTTGCCGCCGAACAGGCTGGTGCCCCAGGTCAGGTTGGGGCTGAACTCCAGATTGTCGCCATATTGCGAGATGCCGAAGCGCACATCGCCCTTCAGGCCCTCGAACTCCCGGTCCAGGATCAGGTTGACCACACCGGCCACCGCATCGGAGCCATAGGTCGCCGAGGCGCCGCCGGTGACGATGTCGATGCGCTGGATCATGCCGGTGGGGATCATGTTGCTGTCCACCACGTTGGTGGGCGCGTCCGGCACGAAACGCTTGCCATTGACCAGCAGCAGGGTCCGGGTGGACCCCAGGTTGCGCAGGTTCAGGTTTGCCTTGGATGCGTTCTGCGCACCGGTCGAATTGGCGGTCGGGCCGCTGGTGGCGTTGAAGGAGGGAATGCTGCGGATGATCTCGAAGACACTGCCCGCCGCCTTGCCGGCGATTTCCTCATAGTTGAGGGAGGTTACAGGCGTCGGAGCCACGAAAGAAGAATTGGCGATCAGCGATCCGGTGACGCTGACCGTCTCGACGCTGTCCTGCACCACGGGCTGGGCATGCGCCGCCCCGACAATCATGGCCAGCGTGGACGCCCCCGTCAGCAGGCCTGCAAGCTTACCCCTCGAACCAGTACGCAACATTTATATCTCCGAGCTGTTGTGTGTTTTCACGAACAACCCGGGCGGTCCCCCGGCAGGCAGACGGTGCTCCCACGCATGATTGACCTCATGCGCCCCGCTTCCTGCTCATGTCATGCATAGCAACCGGCGTGCCAACACGGTTTGGACGCGCAAATGCAGTCGTGACGGGCTTTCTGCCGGGAATGCGACACACGCAGGCGTCAACTTTTGCGCAAGCTTTGCGCAAGCTGCTTTCGAAATGCGTGCAGCCTGCTTTCGCGCCATCGTGTCCATGCAGGCGGCAGCGCGCGCTGCAAGGCTGCCGTGCGCAGGGCGCTATGGCAGGGTGCGGCGGCGCGTGAAAGGATTGAATCCTGTTTGCGCCAGCGCCACCCAGGCGGTGGCGCCCAGGTGCGGCAGGCGGAAATAGCGGCGCGCCTGGCTGGGATCGGCGTCGGCGGCGAAGCCGGTTTCCAGCGTTGCGGCGGCGGCATTGTACCAGCCGTCGGCATGGCGTTGCGACCCGATGGTACGCAACAGATCGGTCGCGCTCGCCGCCGCGCCCGACAGGCGCAGCAGAAGCGCCATCTGCGCGCTGCCTTCCGTCCAGAAGCCGCGCGCCGTCTCGCTGTAGGAAAATCCGCCACCGCCCGAAAGCCGCGCCCGCACCATGGCGACCACCTGCGCCCGCCGCGCCGCGCTTTCGCGCAAGGCCAGCAGCGGCCAGACCTGCGCATCCAGCGCAAGAAGCGGATTGCGCGTCACGCCATCGGCGCCGGTCCCTGCGGCGAAGCAGCCGCAATCCGCCCGCCACATGGCGCGCACGAACCGCACGGCATCGTCCTGCGCCGTCCGCCAGCGCGGCTCGCCGGTGGCGCGCGCCAGCCCGCCAAAGGCCGCGGCCAGGTCGGCGTGATGCTCGGTGGATTTCCAGGGCAGGGCATCGGGCGATGGTTCATGGCCCAGCGCGCCGCCGGTGAACCCGCCGGTCGCGCTGCGCTGGCGCAGGAGCCATGCGCCGATACGCACCGCGCCGTCGCGATAGCGCCGGTCCGCCGCCCCGTCATCCAGCGCCAGAAGCGCCAGCACCGCCCAGGCCATGTTGCCGGTATCGCTGCCGGCCTGGTAGCGGTCTTCCACCCAGCGATTTTCGCCTGCGTCCCACCAGCCGGGCAAGGCCGCCGCCCCGCCTGCCACCGCGCCCGCGCGATAGGCGTTGCGCAACCGGCCATCCTGCCAGTGGCGATCGCGCGCCAGCGCCGCCAGCATGGCATCGCCGATCCGCGCCGCCGATGCGCGCGCGCCGCAACCCACCAGCGCGATGGCGGCGGCGGCATTGTCGTACAGGAAGGCCGTCTCCCGCAGCGCAGGCTCCGCGCTGGTGGGATAGGACACCAGGAATCGTGGTTGCGCGTCCTTGCCCATGGCGCGCACCAGTGCGGCGCAGGCGGGCGCGGTCTGCTGCGCGCGGGCCTGTGTTGCGCACAGCGCCACGCCTGTCACCACGCCTGTCACCATGATGGCAAGAACCGTCTTCATGTCCCCATCCTGCCACGGAAGCCGCGGGCGTGCGACGCCGGCTGAACCGGTGATGAACGCGGCGGTCCGGCCCCGTTCAGCCATCGCCCGCCATGATGCAACCCGGAAAGAGAGGTGCATCATGCGCTACTTCTTCGACATTCAGGGCGAGCGGAACGATATCCGCGACGAGGAAGGCCTGGAACTGGACAATGAACAGCAGGCCCATCGCGAGGCCCGCCGCCTGCTGGCGCAGATCGCCGAGGATGAGAGCCGGTTCTGCGCCACCGCCGTGCTGATGGCCAAGGTGCGCGACCAGGCCGGGCGGCCCATCTACCAGGCCATGCTCACCCTGGAAGGCGCGCGGGTTCAATAGAGCGGGAGCCTGCCGCCGCCAGCTCGCGGATGCGCCACTCCTGCCGGATGCGCGCGGCGTCGATCAGCATCCGCCCCGCCCAGCGATAGACATTCTGCTCGCGCACCTGCTGGCGCATCAGGCGCATGCGCTCGCGCTGTTCCTGCGCGGGCATGCGCAGCGCCTGGTCCATGGCCCCGGCCATCTCCCCGGCGTCGAACGGATTGACGATCAGCGCTTCCGACAATTCGCGCGACGCCCCGGTGAAGCTGGACAGGATCAGCACGCCCTGGTCGTCGTCGCGCGCCGCCACGAATTCCTTGGCCACCAGGTTCATGCCGTCATGCAGGGACGAGACGACGCACAGGTCCGCGGCGCGGAACAGTTCGAACACCTGGTCGGGTTCATGGTGGCGGATCACCAGCCGGATCGGCTGGTACGCGCCTTCGCCATGGCGGGCATTGATCTCGTCGGCGAGCTGCATCGCCTCCTGCTGCAACAGGCTGTAGGTCGCCAGCTTGCTGCGGGTCGGCGCGGCCACCTGCACGAAGGTGAAGCGGCCCTTCCATTCCGGCCGCGTCTCCAGCAGCACGTCCACCGCGCGCATGCGGTCCAGGATGCCCTTGGTATAGTCGAAGCGCTCGATGCCCACCGCCAGGCAGGCATCGGCGGCAAGCCCGAGCCGGTCCCGCACCAGGGCGCGGCAGTCGGGCACGGGCGGCTGGCCTTCCAGCGCCTTGGGCGGCCAGGCGATCGAGATGGGATAGGGGCGCACCTTGGTGTCGTGCCCGCCCAGCGTCACCGACGATAATTCCCGGTCAATCCGGCTTTCGATGAAGCGGTCCACCGTCTCGAAGAAATTGTTGCAGTGGAACTGGGTGTGGAAGCCGATCACGCTGCTGCCCAGCAGCCCCTCCAGGATGCGCTCCTTCCAGGGGCAGATGCCGAAGGTCTCGGCATTGGGCCAGGGGATGTGCCAGAAGGTGATGATCGTCGCCTTGGGCAGCAACTGGCGGATCATGCGCGGCGCCAGCGCGAAGTGATAATCCTGCACCAGGATGATCGGGTCTTCGCTGCGCGCCTCGGCCGCCACCGCATCGGCGAAACGCTGGTTGATGCGCTCATAGGCCTGCCAGTCGCTTTCGCGGAACACCGGCCGCACGAAGGCGATGTGGCACAACGGCCAGAGTCCCTCATTGGCGAGGCCGTAATAGTAGCCGTCCTGCTCTTCCTCGGTGATCCAGACCCGGCGCAGCGTGTAGGCGGGCCTGTCGGGCGGCACCAGGATGCGATCATGGGCATCCACCGTGTCGCGGTCGGCGCTGCCGCTGCCATGGGCGATCCATGTCCCGCCGCAGGCGCGCATCACCGGCTCCAGCGCCGAAACAAGGCCGCTGGCGGGCGTCTGGATCTCGATGTCGCCCTGGTCGAGATGATTGTGGATGTAGGGCTCGCGGTTGGAGAGGATGATGACCTCCGCGCCCGGCAGCGCCTGGTGCAGCAGGTCCTGCAGCGATTGCGGGGTCCATTGCGTGTCGGCGTCCTCGGTGGGCGCGCGGCCGATATCCAGTTCGCGCAGCATGCGCTGGATCTCGCGGTCCAGGGGCGTGTTGACGGGCGGCAGTGTCGGCCGGCGTCCGGCGCGCAATTCGTTCACCGCGCGCCTCAGCGATCCCATCCAGCCGCGCAGCAGCAGCAGCACCAGAAGTGCGGCGCTGCCCGCCACGATCATGCCCACCAGGAACAGGCTGCCCACGACATAGGTCTGCACCTGGCCGGCGCGGCTGTCTATGAAGGACAGGTCGTGCAGCACCACCAGCGTCACCGGCCGGTTGGCGGTAACAGGAAAAGCCGCCGCCAGCACATGGCGCGGTCCATAAGTCATGTCGGCGAAACTCTCGCCGCCGCCCAGCGCCACGCGCTTGCAGGAAAAGTCCGGCGGCATTTCCGCCGTGGCGGCCAGAAGCTCGCCGGATTCATGGCACAGGCCCACCGCCAGGATGCGCTCATCGGCTGTGGCGCCGTCCAGGATGCTGCGCAGGCGGACATTGTCGTAATCCGCCAGCGCGCGGCGCACCGAGCCTTCCGTGGAGCTGTAGACAAGGCGGGACCGCGATTCCACGTCGCGGCGCGACCATTGCTCGACCAGCGAGCGCGACAGGGGCGCCAGCGCCAGGGTGAGCAGCGCCAGCA
>JAEZBK010000178.1 GCA_023427355.1 Pseudomonadota bacterium | reverse complement strand
CATCAGCGCCATGAAGACGCCGCCCAGGAAGTTGTTGAAGGTGGTGAAGAAGATCAGGGCGAAGAGGCCGGGGATGGCCGCGACGATCGCTATGGTGCCCTTGATGTCGAGCGCCTTCGGATTGTCGTGGGTGTGAAGGATGTGCGGTTCCGGGATGGGCTGCAGCGCCAGATGCACCAGCGCCCCGATGGTGATGACGATACTGGCGATGACGATGTGCAGGATTCCGAAATAGGCCAGCGCCAGGCCCGATGCGATGCCCGCGCCCGAGGAAGACAGGCCCATGATCATGCCGCTGACGCCATTGGCGCGGTCGCGTTCGCCTTCGGGCACCAGGATGGTGACGGTGACGGGAAGCGCGATGGTGCGCAGATTTCCCATCACCACCCCCAGCAGGATGGTGGTGACGAAGATCCAGAGCCACAGGCTATCCGCATGCGCGAAGGAGCCGGCGGGCGCCATCAGGTAGAGCCCCGCGGCGGCGCAGAAGAAAACCAGCGTCAAAACGCTGGAGAGGAGCATGACGGTCTTCTTCTTGTGGTGATCGGTGATGCCGCCGAAGACGAAGCCGGACAGTGTGGCGATGACCATATAGGCGCCGGCGATGACCGAGCTGGCCAGCACGGAGCGGGTTTCCAGATAGACCCAGAAGACCAGCGCGAACCAGAGGAAGAAGTTCGCCAGCGTCACGAGCAGCGCGTTGGCGGCGACCTGGTAGAAAATGCGCATCTGCTGCTTTTTGCCTGTCCTGGCGCAACAGCCCGCCAGAACGGTTGGGCTGGTGCCGCTTGCGTGACTCGAACACGCGACCCCATCATTACGAATGATGTGCTCTACCGACTGAGCTAAAGCGGCTTCCGGCCAAGGCTGGAATGGGCGGGGAATATCCCACCCGTCCTGCCACTGCAACATCAGAAAGCTTAAAATCCCGCTGACGGGCTTTTTCCTGTCCCGGGAAGGGGTTGGATCACGGGGTTCCGCCGGCTTTCACCGCCGCGCCCGCGGATGGGCGCCCTGGTAGGTCTTGAGGAGCTGGCTGGTCTCGATCGCGGTATAGACCTGGGTGGTGGAGAGCGAGGCGTGGCCCAGCAATTCCTGCACGCTGCGCAGATCGCCGCCGCCCTGAAGCAGGTGGGTGGCAAAGGAGTGGCGCAGGGCGTGGGGCGTGGCCTTTTCCGACAGGCCCAGGCTGCCGCGCAGACGCTGCATCAGGCCCTGCGCCTCGCGCGCGCTCATCGGCCGGCCACGGCGGGACAGAAAGAGCGGTTGGGCGACATCGCCCGTGAAGGGAATATGCCCGGCATAATCCTGCACGGCCGTGGCGACCAGCGGCAGCACCGGCACGGCGCGTTCCTTGCGGCCCTTGCCCAGGATGGTGAGCGTCTCGCCCAGGGGCACGTCGCCGCGTTTGAGGGACAACGCCTCGGAGATGCGCAAGCCCGCGCCATACAGCAGCGTCAGCAGCGCGGCGTCGCGCCGTCCGATCCAGTCCAGGTCATTGTCGCGCGCGACGGTGAGCGCGCGGGCGGCATCATCCTGTGACAGGGGGCGCGGCAGGCGCTTGGGCAGGCGGGGCGAGCGCACGCCCTGCGGCGCGGCATTCTCCAAAATTCCTTCGCGTGCCAGGAAGCGATAGAAGCTGCGGATCGCCGCCAGCGCGCGCTGCACCCCACCGGGGCCCAGCCCTTCGGCGCGGCGATGGGTGATGAAGGCGCGGATGTCGGCGGGGGCCAGCGTGGCGAGCGCATTTTCGCCGGCCACGCCGCCCAGATGGAGCGTGAGAAAGCCGCCAAATCGCGCGGCGTCATCGCCATAGGCGCGCAGCGTGTGCGGCGAGGCGCGGCGTTCATGCGCCAACTGCTCAAGCCACAGCTTGCGCAGCGCGTCGAACGTTCGCCCTTTCGCCAACGCCCTATCCCTTGATGGTGACGTTGGCCTTCTTGGCGTCGGCGACAAAGGCGGCCAGACCCTTGTCGGTGAGCGGATGATCGAGCAGCTTCTTGGCGATGCCCGCCGGCATGGTGCCGACATCGGCCCCCGCCAGCGCCGCATAGAGCACATGGCTGACGCTGCGGATCGACGCCGCCAGGATTTCGGTCTTGAAGCCGTAATTGTCGTAGATGGTGCGGATGTCGCGGATGAGCGTCATGCCATCCTCGCCCACATCATCGAGCCGCCCGATAAAGGGCGAGATGAAGGTCGCGCCGGCCTTGGCCGCCATCATCGCCTGCACCGCCGAGAAGCAGAGCGTGACATTGACCATCGTGCCCTGGTCGGAAAGAGCCTTGCAGGCCTTCAGCCCATCCCAGGTCAGCGGCACCTTTACGGTGATGTTCTTGCCGATTTTGGTGAAGACCTTGGCCTGCTCCATCATCCCGTCATAGTCGGTGGCCAGCACTTCGGCGCTGACGGAACCGGGAATCAGGGCGCTGATGTCCTTGAGGGTCTCGACATAATCGCGGCCGGTCTTGGCGGCCAGGGAGGGATTGGTGGTGACACCGTCCACCAGCCCGGAGGCGGCGAAGTCCCTGATTTCCGCCACATCGGCGGTGTCGAGAAAAATCTTCATATGGATGTTGACCCTGTGATGCCGTCGTGACGAATTGTAGCCCATGCGACGGCCATTTCCCAAGCCGCAACCGGATGAAATCGCGCTGGCGCCCAAGCCGCGCGCGGGCGTTCTGCTGCCACGGCCGCTGGCCGGTGCATACGACTACAAGCTGGAGACCGACCTGCCGCGCGGCACGCTGGTGACGGCGCCGCTGGGCAACACGCAGATGCTGGGCGTGGTGTGGGGCGCTGCCGAAGGCGTGGTCGGCGACAACCGGCTGAAGATCGCAGAGGCGCTGGACGGCGGGGCGGCGCTGCCTGAAAAATTGTGCGACTTCATCGACTGGGTGGCGGATTACACGCTGTCGCCGCCCGGCGCGATCCTGGCGATGGCGCTGCGATCGCGCACCGCGTTCGAGCCGGAGGCGCGGCGCACCGCGTATGTAAAGGGCGAGGCAATACCCTTGCGTCTTTCGGAGGCGCGCAAGCGCGCCCTGGAAATCGCTGCCGATGGGCTGGCGCGTTCGGTCAGCGGATTGGCGGAAGATGCGC
>JAEZBK010000172.1 GCA_023427355.1 Pseudomonadota bacterium | reverse complement strand
CTTCACCTGTCAGCGGCCGTAGTAATAGCCGTCATCGCGGTAATCGTAACGATAGTCGTTGCGATAGCCGTAGCGCGGGGGCGGCGGCGGCGGGACATAACGCGGCTGGTAGCGGTCCTGCGACGAGGCGATGATCGCGCCCAGCGCGAAGAGGCCGATACCCAGGCCGATCATGGCGCCGGTATTGTCGCGGCGATTGTCATAGTGGCGGCTATAGCCGTCGCGATAACCGCGCGGCTGCGCCATGGCGGGAGCCGCAGCGGTAACCAGGAGCGTGGCGGCAAGGGCCGCACCGAGAATCTTTTTCATGACCAACCTCCAAACGGTGCGCATGTGCACCGTGAGGCCCACAATGCGCCGTGCCGCCTGAACCGGTTCTGGACGCGGCATTTATCCTGCGTTCATGCGCAAATGGCGGATTTCCGCGCTTTTTGGCGACGGAAGGCCGCGTTGACCCCAAGGGAGGCTTCGGCCAGTGTCCGCCGCCATGAACGAAGACCTGCAAAAACGCGCCCGCGCCTGGTTCGAGTCGTTGCGCGACCGGATCGTGGCGGATTTCGAGGCGCTGGAAGATGAAGCCCCGGCCGCGCTCTATCCGGGCGAGGCCGGCCGCTTCGTGAAGACGCCGTGGGAACGCGCCAAGGGCCTGGAAGGCGAAGACCAGGGCGGCGGCACCATGGGCATGATGCGCGGCCGGCTGTTCGAAAAGGTGGGCGTGCATACCTCGACGGTGCATGGCCTGCTGTCGCCGGAATTCGCCAAGCAGGTAAAGGGTGCGGGCGAACAACGCCGCTTCTGGGCCAGCGGCATCAGCCTGATCGCGCATATGCGCAATCCGCGCATTCCCGCCGTGCACATGAACACGCGCATGATCGTGACCACCGAAAGCTGGTTCGGCGGCGGCGCGGACCTGAACCCGACCCTGGATGCGGCGCGCACCGAGGCACATGCCGACGCCGTGGCATTCCATGCGGCCATGCAGGACGCCTGCGCCCCATATGGCGCGGAGGTCTATCCCAAATACAAAAAGTGGGCCGATGAGTATTTCTGGCTGCCCCATCGCGGCGAGCCGCGCGGCGTGGGCGGCATTTTCTACGACCACCACAACACCGGCGACTGGGAACGCGATTTCATGTTCACCCAGGGCGTGGGCGAAGCCTTCCGCGCCGTTTATCCCAGGATCGTGCGCGATCGCATGGGCGAAAGCTGGACCAGTGCCGAGCGGCACGAGCAGGCCAAGTGGCGCGGCCGTTATGTCGAGTTCAACCTGCTCTATGACCGGGGCACCACCTTCGGCCTGAAGACCGGCGGCAATGTGGAGAGCATCCTGTCCTCCATGCCGCCGATCGCGGAGTGGACATGAGGATCGGCACGCGCGGATCGCCGCTGGCCCTGACCCAGGCGCGCCATGTCGCGTCCCTGCTGGGGCTGGGCGAGGAGACTATCCATCCCTTCATGACCAGCGGCGACAGGCTGGCCGGCCGGTTGCAGGACCAGGGCGGCAAGGGACTGTTCACCAAGGAGCTGGATGAAGCGCTGCTGGATGGCCGCATCGACTGCGCCGTGCATTCGATGAAGGACGTGGCGACACGCCTGCCCGACGGTGTCGTGCTGGCGGCGGTGCCGCAGCGCGAAGACCCGCGCGACGGTTTCATCGCCACGCGGGCCCGGACACTGGCGGCGTTGCCGGAAGGCGCCACGGTGGGCACGGCCAGCCTGCGGCGACAGGCGCAGACGCTGCACCAGCGGCCCGACCTGAAGGTGGAACTGCTGCGCGGGCGCGTGGAGACGCGGCTGGCGAAGATCGAAAGCGGCGCGTTCGACGCGACCTTCCTGGCGCTGGCGGGGCTGAAGCGGCTGAAGCTGGAGCAGCATATCGCCAGCGTGGTGGATGTGGAGGCGATGCCCCCTGCCCCGGCGCAAGGCGCGCTGGCCATCACCGCGCGTGCCAATGACGTGACGACGCTGGCGGTTCTGGCAAAACTGAACATTGCGGAATTCGCCATCGCCACCGCCGCCGAACGGTCTTTCCTGGCGGCGCTGGATGGTTCGTGCCGCACGCCCATCGCGGCGCTGGCGCGGATCGAAGGCGACAGGCTGCGCTTTGTCGGCGAGGTTCTGACCCCCGATGGCAGGCATCGCTGGCGGCGCGAAGGCGACTGCGCGGGCACGATGGAAGACGCCATCGGTCTGGGCGCACGGCTGGGCGGAGAGATTCGCGTCGAGGCGGGCGCGCTGTATTCGGCGCACTTTGGCGACAAGGGCTGGTGACCCCCGGCGGGTCAGCGCTCGGCTGAAACTCTAATCCACCCGGAAACCCGGACGCAGGTGAATGAGATCCGGCGTCAGGTCGGCCACGGTATTGGCGCCCAGCAGCTTCATGGTGCGCAAGAGGTCCGCCTTGAGGATTTCCAGCGCCCGGTCCACACCGGCATCGCCCGCCGCCGCCATCCCGTAAGCGTAGGCACGGCCGATCAGCACCGCGTCCGCACCCAGGCAGATGGCCTTGGCGATGTCGCCGCCGCGGCGGATGCCGCCGTCGAAGATGATGGTGGTCTTGCCCTTCACCCGTTCCACGATGCCCGGCAGCACGCGCAGGCTGCCGGCCACGCTGTCGAGCTGGCGGCCCGCATGGTTGGAGACGACGATGCCCTGGCAGCCATGGTCCACGGCGCGCTGGGCGTCATCGGCGGTCATCACGCCCTTGATGACGATGGGGCCGTCCCAGGATTCGCGGATCCATTTCAGATCGTCCCAGGTGACATGGGCGTTCTCGAGCGCGCGGCCGACATCGGTGGCGGCCAGCGGCCCGGTATCGGTGACGACGTTGGGCAGGCCGGGCATGCCGCCATCCATCAGGAAGCGGAAGAGCCAGCGCGGATGGCACAGGATTTCGGGCACGTAAGGCAGCTTGGGCAGCAGGCCCTTGGCCATGAGCGGGCGCATGCC
Organism: Pseudomonadota bacterium; assembly: GCA_023427355.1. Taxonomy (GTDB): domain Bacteria; phylum Pseudomonadota; class Alphaproteobacteria; order Micropepsales; family Micropepsaceae; genus Rhizomicrobium. The sequence goes on along the minus strand of JAEZBK010000172.1, from coordinate 818 downwards.
GTTGCGCGGATCGCGCTCGCGGTTGCCCGCCACCGCGGTGTCGATCGTCACGAATAGACCGTGATAGCCCAGTGACCTGGCGCGGGCGAAGGCACGTTTGGTCGCTTCGCGCCCGCCCATCAGATAGACCTGGAAGAAGACCTTGTCGTTCTGCTCCCGCACCGCTTCGAGCGAATGACCCGAAATGGTGGACAGGACATAGCCGGTACCCGCACGCCTGGCCCCACCCGACGCCGCCAGTTCGCCGCGCGGATGCAGCATGCGGCTGTAGCCGATGGGCGAGAGCAAGGCGGGCATGGAAAAATCCACGCCCAGGATGCTGGTGCGCATGTCCGGGTCGGTCATCACGGCCTGGCGGGGCTTGAAGATCACCTCGGAGAAGGCGGCGATATTGTCCTTGGCCGTCTGCTCGTCATCGGCGGCGCCATCCAGATAGTCGAAGGCCGCGTTGGGCAGGCGGCGGCGCGCAGCGTTCCGCAGATCGTGGATGTTGACGATATGGGGCGGCTGGAGGGATTTGGGGCTGGGCATGGATGGCTTATGCCGCAGCACAGGTTCCGCGCCAAGGGCTTCGCAGCCGCAAACCCCGCGCCGTTGCGCGGGGCTGCCGACATTTCAGATCAGTTGCTCTTGGTGCCCTGGCCGTCCACGACATTGCCGGGATCAGGCGTGACCAGGCGGCCACTGTCGGGCGTGACATTGGGATTGCGGGCGCCGGCATAGGTCACGTCCGTATCGGTCGGGGTGAGGCCGGGCTTGTCCTTGATCTGCTCGCGCAGGGTGGGCTTGTCGGTCTGGGCCATGGTGCGTTTCTCCAC
>JAEZBK010000020.1 GCA_023427355.1 Pseudomonadota bacterium | reverse complement strand
GCCCTATCCATCCCTTATCCTCCTGCAGGGGGGAGGGGGGGTAGCCCGATCCGGACAAACGAAGAATCGGCAAGCCGCTGGAAAGGCTGGGATTTCACCCGTTGCCCCGTGGCCCATCTGGCCCCTTCCGCGAACCGCTTCTCCCCGTCCTGTTCCCCTTTCGCCGGGGACCGCTGATGGCCAAGTCCTCCGCCTCCTTCGCCTGCCAGGCCTGTGGGGCCGTCACCGCCAAATGGGCGGGCAAGTGCGACGCCTGCGGCGGCTGGAACACGATTGTTGAGGAGGGGGCAGCCCCGCCCATCGGCTCCGGCGCGGCCAAGCGCATCAAGGGCCGCAAATTCACCCTCGAAGACCTCAAGACCCAGGACGCGCCGCCGCCCCGCCGTGTCACCGGCGTGGCCGAGTTCGACCGCGTCACCGGCGGCGGTCTGGTGGCCGGATCGGCCCTGCTGGTGGGCGGTGACCCCGGCATCGGCAAATCCACCCTCATCCTCCAGGCCCTGGGCGAATACGCCAAGCAGGGCGGCCATGCCGTCTATATCTCGGGCGAGGAAGCCATGGCGCAGGTGCGCATGCGCGCCGCCCGCATGGGGCTGTCCGACGCGCCCCTGATGCTGGGCGCGGCCACCAATGTCGAAGACATCCTCGCCACCATCGAGGCGGGCAATCCACCGGGCATCATCGCCATCGATTCCATCCAGACGCTGTGGACCGGCGCGCTCGACGCTGCGCCCGGCACGGTGGCGCAGTTGCGCACTGCCTCGTTCGATCTGGTCCGCTATGCCAAGGCCTCCGGCGCCGCCCTGCTGCTGGTCGGGCATGTCACCAAGGACGGCCAGATCGCGGGCCCCAAGGTGGTCGAGCATCTGGTGGATGCCGTGCTCTATTTCGAGGGCGAGCGCGGCCATCATTTCCGCGTGCTGCGCGCGGTGAAGAACCGCTTCGGCGCGACCGACGAAATCGGCGTGTTCGAGATGACGGGCACGGGCCTGGCCGAAGTCGCCAACCCCTCGGCGCTGTTCCTGGGCGACCGCAGTTCGGCCGCGCCGGGCACGGCGGTGTTCGCCGGGCTGGAAGGCACCCGTCCCCTGCTGTGCGAGATCCAGGCGCTGGTGTCGGCATCGGCCTATGGCACGCCGCGCCGTGCCGTGGTCGGCTGGGACACGGGTCGTCTGGCCATGATCCTGGCGGTGCTGGATGCCCGCGCGGGCCTGGGGATCGGGGCGGCGGATGTGTACCTGAACGTGGCGGGTGGCCTGAAGATCGGCGAACCGGCCGCCGACCTGGCCGCTGCCGCAGCCCTGGTCTCGTCCCTGTCGGGCGAGGCCTTGCCGCGCGACACGGTCTTCTTCGGCGAAATCTCGCTCTCCGGCGACATTCGCCCGGTGCCCCAGGCCGAGTCGCGGCTGAAGGAAGCCGCCAAGCTGGGCTTCGCCAAGGCCTTCGTCCCCAAGGGCACCCGCGCCACGGGCGGGCTGGAATGCACCGAAATCGCCAATGTCGCCGAACTGGTGGCGCTGGTCCCGGCGGCGCGGCGACCAAGGCGCGCGGCGGCGGAGTAATCCCCCTCCGCCGGGGCTTGCGCCCTGTGCTAAACTCAGAATCATGAGCCTGCCCGTCACGGCCCTCGACATCATCGTGATCCTGCTGATCCTGCTTTCGGCAGGCTATGCGGCCTGGCGCGGGTTCCTGTCCGAAACCCTCACCATCTTCGACTGGGCCGCCGCCGCCTTTGGCTGCCTCTATTTCGGTCCCTATCTCATCCCGATGATGCGCGGGCTGGTGACCACGCCCTGGATCGCCGTGCTGCTGGCCTATGCGGTGGTGTTCCTGATCATCTTCATCCCGCTGTCCTTCCTCAGCCACCGCTTCTCTGAGAGCGTGAAGAACTCGCCCATCGGGCCGCTCGATCGCGCGCTGGGCATCGCCTTCGGCGTGGTGCGTGGAATGGTGGCCATCGGGTTGGTCTATCTGGCCTACACCTACTTCGTGCCGGTGCGCGAGCAGGCGCCCTTCGTGCGCCAGGCGCGCACCCTGCCGATGATCCAGGCCACGGGCGAGGTGATCCTGTCGCTGGTTCCCGGCCGGACGCGCGACAGCTTCACCTTGGAACAGGCGCCGCCTTCGGATGACCCCATCGGCCAGTTGATCGAAAATGGCGGAAATCCGGGAAGCACGCCCACGGGTTCCGCCGGTTCCTATGGTGAACGGCAGGCGCCCGGTGGAACCGGCAATCCGCCGCAGGGCAGCCCTGCGCAGAATGCCGAGAGGGGCTATGGCGCCACCGACCGCCGCGCGCTAGACACCCTCATCCAAAGTGGTGGTGGAAACGGCAGATGACCAAGTTGAATCTGGGGTTTGACGACGACACGCTGCATGAGGAGTGCGGCGTGTTTGGCATTTTCGGCCATGCCGATGCCGGCGCGCTGGCGGTGCTGGGCCTGCATGCCCTGCAGCATCGCGGGCAGGAAGCCGCAGGCATCGTCACCTACAACGAAGGCCAGTTCATCGCCGAGCGCCACCAGGGCCTTGTCGGTGATATCTTCGGGCGCAATTCTCCCGCCGCCGCCAACCTCAAGGGCCGCTATGCGGTGGGCCATGTCCGCTATTCCACGGCGGGCGGCTCCAATGTCCGCAACATCCAGCCCATCTATGCCGATCTGGCCGGCGGCGGCCTGGCCATCGCCCACAATGGCAACCTGACCAATGCCGACACGCTGCGCGCCGAACTGGTGCAGCAGGGGTCGATCTTCCAGTCCACGTCCGACACCGAAACCATCGTGCATCTGGCGGCGCGTTCGACCAAGGCGCAGATCGTGGACAGGCTGGTGGACGCGTTGCAGCAGATCGAAGGCGCCTATTCGCTGGTGGCGCTGACCTCCAAGCGCATGATCGGCGCGCGTGATCCCTTTGGCGTGCGTCCGCTGGTTCTTGGCGATTTGGATGGCGCGCCCATCCTGGCGTCCGAGACCTGCGCGCTCGACATCATTGGCGCCGCCTATGTGCGCGACATCCAGCCGGGCGAACTGGTGGTGATCACCGAGGATGGCATCGAAAGCCATTTTCCATTCCGCCAGCAGCAGAGCCGTTTTTGCGTCTTCGAATATATCTATTTCGCCCGTCCGGATTCCGTCATGGAAGGCCGCAGCGTCTATGAGGCGCGTAAGGCCATCGGCCAGGTTCTGGCTGCCGAAGCGCCCGTCGCCGCCGACATGGTCATCCCAGTGCCCGATTCCGGTGTCCCCGCGGCTCTGGGGTACGCCAACGCCGCGAACCTGCCCTTCGAACTGGGCATCATTCGCAACCATTATGTCGGCCGTACCTTCATCGAGCCGTCGGACCAGATCCGCCATCTGGGCGTGCGGCTGAAGCACAGCCCGAACCGCGCCAAGATCAAGGGCAAGCGCGTGGTGCTGGTGGACGATTCCATCGTGCGCGGCACCACCAGCCGCGAGATC
>JAEZBK010000317.1 GCA_023427355.1 Pseudomonadota bacterium | reverse complement strand
AGGTGATCCAGCGTCAGGTCGATCTTCAAGGTGGCGTCGCGGGCATATTCGCTGTCGGGGAAGCGCTGCACCACGTCCTGCAGCGCCACCAGCGCATCGCGCGTGGCGCTCTGGTCACGGCCCACATCCACGATCTGCTCATAGAGCGAGACCGCCTTCAGGTAGAAGGCGTAATTGACCTCGTTGCTGCCCGGATGCAGCGCGATGTACTGGTCCGCCGAGGCGATGGCGTCGCCATAGAGATTGGCCTGGTAGGAGCAGAAGGCGCTCATCAGCATCGCCCGGCGCGCCCAGGGCGAATAGGGATGCTGGCGTTCCATTTCGTTGAACTGCGCCGCCGCCAGCGCCCAGTTGCCCGCATTGATGGCCGCCCAGCCATCGGCATAGATCAGCGAGATGGGACGCTCGCGATAATTGGCGGCGTCGCGGTTGGCGTCTGGCGCGTTGCCGCCGAACAGGGTGTTGCAGCCGGACAGGCCGGTGGCCAGCGCCAGGGCCAGAAGGGCGCGCGCGAGGCGCGGGGTGCGGGTCGGCATCATAAGGGTCCGTATGCTGCGCGATTTTCCAGCGAAATCAAAGCCTTGCAAATGGCTGGATTCGCGAGGGCCGCGCGGCCTCCACCTTATAATAGGGGGCAGCCGGTCAGGAAAGAGCGAGGCGGGTATAGTTCCCCGGATCGGAAAACAGCGCCCGCAGCAGGGCGTTGTTCAGGCCATGGCCGGACCGGACGCCTTCAAAGCGCCCGACCAGGGGCGCGCCCGCCAGCGCCATGTCGCCGATGGCATCCAGGATCTTGTGGCGCACGAATTCGTCCGCGAAGCGCATGCGGTCGCGGTTGACCACCACATCGCCGTCGATCGCCAGCGTGTTGTCCAGCGAAGCGCCATGGCCGCGATTGATGCTTTTGAGATAATCGAGTTCGTGCAGGAAGCCGAAGGTGCGGGCCGGGGCGATCTGGTGCAGGAAGTTTTCGCGGCTGGCGATGAAGTCGAAGGTCTGGGTGCCGATGGCCGCGGTGGGGAAGCTGATTTCCAGATGGTAGGAAAGCGCATCGGCGGGCGAGAGCGAGGCGCGCGCGCCTTTTTCCGCGACGGATACGGGGCGCAGAACCTTGATGACGGTGCGGGGCGCATCCTGCGCCGCCAGGCCCGCCTCCTGCAACAGCCGCGCATAGGAAAGCGCATCCCCATCCAGGATGGGGGGTTCGGGGCCATCCAGCGTCACGGTGAGATCGTCAATCTCAAGCCCCGCTATGGCAGCCATGAGATGTTCGACCACGCCCACGGATGCCGCGCCCTGCCCGATCACCGTACCCAACCGGGTTTCGCCCACCTGGTCATAGAGCGCAGGGATCGCCACGCCGGGCAGATCGAGGCGGCGGAAGATGACACCCTGCCCCGCCGGTGCGGGCGACAGCGTCATGGTCACGGCCACGCCCGCATGCAGCGCGGTGCCGGTGACGGTGATGGCGCGGGCGATGGTGGTGCGGTTCATGGGACGGTTATAGCAAAAAGGGCGGCGCAAGCGCCGCCCCCTTCGCAATCAGGATAGTTGGTCTTACTGGCCGGACTGGCGGCGCAGGAAAGCCGGGATTTCAAACTGCTCGTCCGTGCCCTGGTCGGGGAACAGGTCATCGGAGGGTGCGGCCTGCTGGGGACGCTCCATCGGCTGGACATTGGCGCGCGGCTGCGGCGCGGAGGCACGCGGGACCGGCGCCGGTTCCTGGCGCAGGTCGGCGGGCGCCGCCGCCTTCTTGCGGCCGAACAGGCTCCAGCCGCTTTTCTTGGGCTCGGCGGCCTTGGGAGCCAGCGGCATGTCTGCGGTGGAGCGCACCGTTTCGGTGGCGCTGTAGCGCGTGCCGGTGGCGGGCGCGGGGATCACGTCATCCATGATCTCCGGCGCGTCGGTGCCGCCCAGGATGTAATCCTCGGCCAGGCTGGCGGCGGGGGCGGGCGACGGGGCACCCAGTTCCTCGGCCAGGGCGTTGACCTGGGCATGCACGGGGCTGGGCACGGGCTGAGGCATCGGCTGCGGCATGGGAGCCGGTTGCGGCGCGGGCGTCTTGAGCGTCTGGGCCTTGAAGCCCGCGGTGCGCAGGGTTGTCACCTTCTTGGGATCGGGCAGCGCCATCTGCTCGGCGTCAATGCCGGTGGCGACGACGGAAACGCGGATACGGCCTTCCATTTCGTCCAAGATGGTGTTGCCGAAGATGATGTTGGCGTCGGGGTCCACCTCGGCACGGATGCGGTTGGCGGCCTGTTCGACCTCGAACAGCATCAGGTCCGGGCCGCCGGTGATATTGATGAGCACGCCCTTGGCGCCCTTCATCGTCACATCGTCCAGCAGCGGGTTGGAGATGGCCATGTCGGCGGCCTTGGAGGCGCGGTCTTCGCCCTCGGCCTCGCCCGTGCCCATCATCGCCTTGCCCATCTCGGAGATGACGGACTTGATGTCGGCAAAGTCGAGGTTGATCAGGCCGGGCATCACGATCAGGTCGGTGACGCCGCGCACGCCCGCATGGAGCACTTCGTCGGCCATGGCGAAGGCCTGGGCGAAGGTGGTGCGGTCGTTGGCGACGCGGAACAGGTTCTGGTTCGGGATGACGATCAGGGTATGGACGAAGGCCTGCAGTTCGGTGATGCCGCGCTCGGCCGAGCGCATGCGCTTGTCGCCTTCGAAGGAGAAGGGCTTGGTGACGACGCCGACGGTGAGGATGCCCGCCTCGCGCACGGCCCGCGCGATCACGGGGGCTGCGCCCGTGCCGGTGCCGCCGCCCATGCCGGCGGTGATGAACGCCATGTGGGCGCCCGACAGGTGATCGCGCAGCTCGTCGATCACCTCTTCGGCGGCCGCCCGGCCGACTTCCGGCTGGGAGCCGGCGCCGAGGCCTTCGGTCACCTGCACGCCCATCTGGACGATGCGCTCGGCCTTCGAGAGCGTCAGCGCCTGCGCGT
>JAEZBK010000153.1 GCA_023427355.1 Pseudomonadota bacterium | reverse complement strand
CCGCCATGAGCCCGATCATCGTCTGGTTGCGCCAGGATTTGCGCCTCTCCGACAATCCCGCCCTCGCCCATGCGGTGACGACGGGCCAGCCGGTGATCTGCCTCTATCTGCTGGACGACGAGACGCCGGGCGCATGGGCCATGGGCGGGGCCTCGCGCTGGTGGTTGCATCATTCGCTGGCGGCGCTGGATGACGCTCTCCGGAAAAAAGGCGGCGCGCTGACTTTGCGGCGGGGTTCAGCCGCCACAACCATCCCGGCCATCATTCGGGAAACCGGCGCGGATGCGATCGCCTGGAACCGTTGCTACGAACCGGATGCGGTGGCGCGGGACACGGCGCTGAAAGCCGATTTGGCAACCCAGGGTATCGCCGTGGAAAGTTTCAACGGTTCGCTGCTGGCAGAGCCGTGGGAATTGAAGACGGGCGGTGGCACGCCCTTTCGTGTCTATACGCCCTTCTGGAAAGCGCTGAAGGCGCGGCCCGAACCTGCCCCCCCGCTGCGCGCGCCCGCCAAGATCGCGTTCCATGCCGCCAAAAGCGAAAAGCTGAAAAGCTGGGCGCTGCTGCCCACGCGGCCCAACTGGGCGAAAGACTTTGACGGCACGCCGGGCGAAGCCGGCGCGCATGAGGCGCTGTACGATTTCCTGCGCCATGTGGATGGCTATGCGCAGGCGCGCGACATTCCCGGCGTGGAGGGCACCTCCCGCCTGTCGCCGCATCTGCATTTTGGCGAAATCAGCCCGCGCCAGGTCTGGCATGCGGTGCGGGCGCGCGAGGCGTCACCCGATGGCGAGAAATTCCTGGCCGAGATTGGCTGGCGCGAATTCAACCACCAGCTTCTCTTCCACAATCCCCACCTGCCCGACCGCGCCTATGACAGCCGCTTCAGCAAGATGAAGTGGCGGCACAGCGAGAAGGATTTTGCCGCCTGGACCCGTGGCCGGACCGGTGTGCCCATCGTGGATGCAGGCATGCGCCAGCTCTGGCAGCCGGGCTGGATGCACAACCGGGTGCGCATGATCGTGGCATCCTTCCTGATCAAGCACCTGATGCTGGACTGGCGAAAAGGACAGGCCTGGTTCTGGGATACGCTGCTGGATGCCGACATGGCCAACAATGCCGCCAACTGGCAGTGGGTGGCGGGATCAGGTGCCGATGCCTCGCCTTATTACCGGATCTTCAATCCGGTGCTGCAGGGCGAGAAGTTCGATCCCCACGGCGATTATGTCCGGCGCTTCGTGCCGGAACTGGCGGGCGTGGCGGACAAATTCATCCACAAGCCCTGGGAGGCGCCACTGCCACCCGCCAACTACCCTGCCCCGATTGTGGATTTGGCCGAAGGCCGGGAGCGGGCGCTGGCCGCCTTCAAGGCGTTGCCGAAGGGCTGAGGCCTGCGTAAGTTCGCTGGGTCATTTCAAAATCCCGGCCCATGATCCATCCAGACGTCATCGCCGCCATCGGCAACACGCCCCTGATCCGTCTCAAGCGCGCGTCCGAGGCGACGGGTTGCGAAATCCTGGGCAAAGCCGAATTCCTCAACCCCGGTCAGTCGGTGAAGGACCGCGCCGCGCTCTTCATCATCGAAGACGCGCTCCGCCGCGGCGCCCTTCGCCCCGGTGGCACCATCGTCGAAGGCACCGCGGGCAATACCGGCATCGGATTGGCAACCGTTGCCAACGCCATGGGTTTCAAGACCGTGATCGTCATTCCCGATACCCAGAGCCAGGAAAAAAAGGATGCTCTGCGCCTGCTGGGCGCAGAGCTGATCGAGGTCCCTGCGGTGCCTTACAAGGATCCGAACAATTACGTGAAACTTTCGGGCCGCCTGGCGGAGCAGCTGGCGAAGACCGAACCCAATGGTGCGATCTGGGCCAACCAGTTCGACAATGTCGCCAACCGCCAGTCCCACATCGAAGGTACCGCACCGGAAATCTGGCGGGACACAGGCGGCAAGATCGACGGCTTCACCTGCGCCGTGGGCACGGGGGGCACGCTGGCGGGCGTGGCGCTGGGCCTGAAAGAGAAGAACAGGGATATCCGCATCGCCGCGGCCGACCCGATGGGGGCCGCGATCTATAGCTGGATCAAGCATGGCACGCTGGAGATGACCGGCTCGTCCATTACCGAAGGCATCGGCCAGGGCCGCGTTACCGGCAACCTGGAAGGCGCGCCGATCGACGACGCCTACCAGATCCCCGATGCGGAGGCGTTGCCCATCATCTTCGACCTGCTGATGCATGAAGGGCTGTGCATGGGCGGTTCCACCGGCATCAATGTGGCCGGCGCGATCCGCATGGCGAAGGATATGGGCCCCGGCCACACCATCGTCACCGTGCTGTGCGACTATGGCAACCGCTACCAGTCCAAGCTGTTCAATCCCAACTTCCTGCGCGACAAGGGCCTGCCGGTGCCGCCGTGGCTGGCGGCGCGGCCCAACCCCCCGCATGTGCCCTTTGCATGATCGCGCCCCTGGTTTCCACGGATTGGCTCGCCACGCATCACAGCGATGTGAAGCTGGTGGATGCGTCCTGGTACATGCCCGGCGACAAACGCGACCCGGCTGCGGAGTTTGCGGCCGCGCATATACCCGGTGCGGTCTTCTTCGACATTGACGGTGTTTCGGACAAGGGCACGGACCTGCCGCACATGATGCCGCCGCCGGAGGATTTCGCCGCGGCCATCGCCGCGCTGGGGATCGGCAATGGCGACAGGGTGGTCGTCTATGACGGCAGCGGAATCTTCTCCGCACCGCGCCTGTGGTGGGCGCTGCGCAGCATGGGCCATGACAGGGTCGCGGTGCTGGATGGCGGCCTGCCCAAATGGCGGCGCGAGGGACGCGCGCTCGAAAGCGGCGCGGCATCGCCTGCGCGCGGCGGCTTCACCGCGCGCCCGGCGCCTGCGCTGGTTCGCGACTATGCCGGCATGCTGCGCCATCTTGAGGCCGCCGACGCGCAGATCCTCGACGCCCGCTCGCCCAGCCGTTTCACCGGCGAGGAAAAAGAGCCGCGCCCGGGCCTGAAGTCCGGCCACATGCCCGGCGCCTGCAACCTGCATTACCGCGCCTTGCTGACTGCGGACGGCACGCTGAAAAGCGATAGTGAGCTGCGCGCCATCATCGCGGCGCGCGGCGTGGATCCGGCCCGGCCCATCGTCACCACCTGCGGCTCTGGCATCAGCGCCGCGATCCTGATGCTGGCGCTGGAAAAGATCGGCGCGGCGGATGTCGCGCTCTATGACGGTTCCTGGGCCGAATGGGGCGGGCGTGAAGGCGCGCCCGTAGCGACCGGATGAGCACGGGCAGCAAGCGCCGCATCCCCATGACCGTCACCTTCTTCGAGATGACGGCGAAGCCTTCAGCCCTCCCGCCGCCATCACCGCGCGGCCGCCATGCCATCCTGAAGGCGGAAAACCCCTCGCCCGCCTTCTATCGCTTCCTCTACGACACGGTGGGCGGCGACTATAAATGGGTGGACCGCAGGAAGATCACGCCACAGGCGCTGTCGCAGATCATCACCCACCCGCAGAACGCGCTGTATGTCCTGTACTGCGAAGGG
>JAEZBK010000263.1 GCA_023427355.1 Pseudomonadota bacterium | reverse complement strand
GTCTTGATCGCTTCGGACAACAGCCGATAGGCGGGTGCCTGCTCCGCGCCATTCTGCAGCGCCGTATCGCGATGTTCGGCTTCCTCGGCGCGGAATTCTTCCACCGTCGCCTTCAGGGCTTCATCCTTGCCTTCCAGCGCCGCGACCTGACCAGCATAATGTTCGTCGATCACCTCTTCCACGGCGGCGGTGCAGGCGAAGGCCGCCTTCTCACCCATGAGGGCGGTGGCGGCGCCCAGGGCGAAACCCGCCACCCGCCACACTGGCTCCAGCACTGTCGGACGAACCTTTCGCTCGTTAATCAAGCGGTCGAAGGTCTTGAGGTGCCGTTCTTCCTGCTGTGCCATGTGCCGGATCAGGTCGGCCGCAGGTCCGTTCCGCAGCACCGCCAACTGACCTTCATAGATCCGCACCGCGCCATATTCCCCGGCATGGTCCACGCGGATCATCGCTTCGGTATTGACCGCAGTGCCGGGCACGGCAGGTTTTGGCTTACGCGGCACGCGATGTCCTCCACAGCAGCCAGCCACCCATGCCGGCAATGATGAAGGAAAAAAATGCGTTCCAGAAGGCCAGCGTCTGACCTAGGAAGACCGCTTCCAGAAGCGAACAGGAAGGCGGCGGTGGCGCGTTCGAGCCCAGGACATAGCGCGCGGCCGAGCATGTGGTAGGACCGGGGAAGATGCCCCACTGGAAACCCGCCTGCCAGAAACCGATCAGTCCGGATGACAGCACGAGCAGCAGGCAGGCACCGGCCACCCAATAGGCGTAGCGCCGTGGCAGGAAGCCGCCGCCCAGGATGCCAATGACAGCCGCGGCGATATGCGGCCAGCGCTGCCAGTGGCACATTTTGCACGGCGGCATCGCACCCAGATACTGATAGCCCAGCGCGCCCATGATCAGCGCCAGCGCGGCAGTGCCGACCGCGATCGCGATCCAGTCAGCGCGCAAAGATTGCAGCTTCGTCATGGAAAGCCTTGAATTCGAGCGCATTGCCCGAGGGATCGAGGAAGAAGAAGGTCGCCTGCTCGCCGGGCAGGCCCTGAAAACGTATGTCGGGCTCGATGATGAACTTTGTTCCCGCCGCCTTCAGCTTTGCAGCAAGCGCACGCCAGGCATCCATCGAAAGGATTGCGCCGAAATGGCGCACGGGCACATCATCGCCGTCAACCTGATTATGTTCTTTGTGTCCGACTTCATTCGGGCTTAAATGCGCGACGATCTGGTGGCCGTAGAAATCGAAATCCACCCATTCCCCGCTCGAACGTCCTTCGGGACAGCCGAGCAGTTCGCCATAAAAGGCGCGGGCTTCGGCCAGATCGCGGACCGGAAATGCCAGGTGAAAACGCGGGCGTTGTGACATGATTTCCCTTTTCCGCCGGAAGCCTAAGGCCGCCGCGCCCAAAAAGCGAGACGGCGAAATCGTAGCCCTTGCGATAGATGGCGAACCCGTTTCGGTCAAATTGCGCCTCAATCCCCGCGCCCGGCGGGTCATCGTCAAGGTGCACCCCGGCACCGGGGAGGTGACGGTGGTCGCACCGACACACAGGGCGCTGGACCATGCGCTGGATTTCGCGCGCGGGCACCAGGACTGGATCGCGCGGCAAAGGGCGCGCGTGCCGATGCCCGTGGCGCTTATGCCCGGTGCAAAGGTGCCGTTTCGCGGGCAGTTGCACGAGGTACGCCATGGCGGATCCGGCCCCACACCGGTCGTGCAGGACGAAGTGGCGCGGATCCTATGGGTGCATGGCCGCGTTGAACATGGCCAGCGCCGCCTGGCCGACTTTCTCAAACGCGAAGCGCGACGACTCTGTGAAGCGGCGGTGCTGGCGCATGCGGCGCAATTGGGCGTCAGCCCCGCGCGCATCACCCTGCGCGACACTGCCAGTCGTTGGGGCTCCTGCTCGGCGGGGCGCGTGATTTCCCTGTCATGGCGGCTCATCCTGGCGCCGGATTTCGTGCGCGACTATGTGGTGGCGCATGAAGTGGCGCATCTTAAGGAAATGAACCACGGCCCACGCTTCTGGGCACTGGTGCGCAGGCTGCATCCGGATTTCGAGAAGGCACAAGACTGGCTGCGGCTGCATGGCCGCTCGCTGCAGCGCTACGCCCCACGCGCCTGATGGCCTAGCCGCCGAAGAGATTGTTCAGCAGCGAATCGATGGTGGTAGGTTCCTTCGTCGCTTCCGGGTGGACGGCGGCCACAGGCTGCGCGCCTTCGGGCAGCGGCATGTCTGGCGCCACGTCCGGCGATGACAGGTTCGCGGCCAGAGCCATGCCTGCCAGCGGCCGCGCCGCCAGGCCTTTTGCAGCCCCACCCATGAATTCGCGGAAGATGCGCGCGGGCAGCCCACCACCCGTCGCCTTGCGCATGGGCGAGGAATCGTCATTGCCGGTCCACACGCCGCATACCAGATCGGCGGTGAAGTCCACGAACCAGGCATCACGAAAATCCTGCGTGGTTCCGGTCTTGCCGGCTGCGGGGCGGTCGGCCAGCCGTGCGGCCTTGCCGGTACCGTTCAGAACCGTTTCCGCCATCATCTGGGTCATGGCCGCATTGTTCTGGGGACTCATGGCGGGCCGCGGTTCGGGCGGCTGCCGCGCATAGAGAATCTTTCCACTCAAGGTGCGCACGCGCAGAATAGCAAAGGGTACAACCGCATTCCCGCCATTGGCGAAAGCGGCATAGGCGCCGGTCATTTCCAGCGGCGTGACGCCCGAGGTGCCCAGCGCCAGCGACGCGACCACGTCCAACGGCGAGGTGATGCCCAGGCGCGCGGCCGTAGCGGCCACGGCGCGCGGGCCCACCTCCTGCGTCAGTTGCGCCGCCACGCTATTGGAAGATACCGCGAAAGCACGCAGCAGGGGCATGTCGCCTTCATAGCGGTTCTCGTAATTGGCGGGCGTCCATTTGCCGAAGCTCATCTGCTGGTCGCGCACCATGTCGTCCAGCGTGTGGCCATGTTCCAGCGCCGCGAGATAGACGAAGGGTTTGAAGGCACTGCCAGGCTGGCGCACGGCGTCTGTGGCGCGGTTGAAGCCCGATTGCGCATAGGATCGCCCGCCCACCATGGCGCGTACCGCCCCATCCGGAGTCATCGCCACCAGGGCGGCCTGGTTCACGCGCAAAGCCTCACCATCGGTGCCAAGCCCGCGCATTACCGCATTCTCTGCCATGGCCTGGACATCCAGGCTGAAGCTGGTTTCCACCACAATGGGTTCGGCACTGGGACCAGCCAGGCCATGCAACTGAGAGATCACCCAATCAGCAAAAAAGCCGGAACCGGGCGTACCATTGGCGCGCACCACGCGCGGTCGCGTCTGTCCCGCCGCCAGCCGCGTCTCCAAATCAATGAAGCCAGTCTCCTCCATTGCCTTGAGGACGACCAAGGCGCGTTCATGCGCGGCATCGGCGTCGGCCAGCGGATTGTAGCGCGCGGGCGCCTTGACACTGCCCGCCAGGATCGCCGCTGCGGTCAGGCCCAATTCACTGGCCTTCTTGCCGAAGAATTTCTCGGCAGCCGCCTCGATGCCATACACGCCGGCACCGAAATAGACCTTGTTGAGGTAGAGCCCCAGAAGCTGGTCCTTGCTGTAGCGCGACTCCAGATAGACTGCGAGCGCCGCTTCCTGGAGTTTGCGCTCCATGGTGCGGCTGGGCGACAGGAAAAGGTTCTTCGCCAGTTGCTGGGTGATGGTC
>JAEZBK010000203.1 GCA_023427355.1 Pseudomonadota bacterium | reverse complement strand
AGCCCCTGGTGGTGTGGGGCCGTGATGGCTCCGGCCCGTTCTCGTATGGCGGTGGCGAGCAGTTGCTGCAGTCCTGCCTGAAGGGCCCCGATGCGCTGGCGCTGTCCACGGCGATGGACGGCCTGGCCGATCGCGGCGCGGCCTTCCAGATTCCGGTGAGCGACGCGCATGGGCGCAAGCTGATCGCGCGCGGCCGCGCGGTGGGCGGGATGGCGGCGGTGTGGCTGGAAGAGCCGACCGTGTCCGCCGAGGCTGCCGACTACAAGGCCATCCTCAATGCCCTGCCGACGCCGGTATGGCTGCGCGACAAGGGACTGGCGCTGACCTGGGGCAACCACGCCTTCCTCAAGGGCGCGGGCGCGAAGGACCTGGACGATCTGCGCATGAACCAGGCCGCGCTGGACAAGACCGAGCGCGACCTGGCGGCGAACGCGCGCAGCCAGAACGGCATTGTCGAGACCAAGCGCTTCACCGTGGTGGGCGGGCAGCGCCGGGCGCTGGCCTTCACCGAGATTCCGCTGGGCGATGCCGGCGTCATCGGCACGGCGGTGGATGTGACCGACCTGGCGAGCGCGGAAGCGCGGCTGCAAAGCCATGTGGACGCCCATGCCGACACGCTGGACAAGCTGACCACTGCGGTGGCGATCTTCGGGCGCGACCAGAAGCTGGCCTTCCACAACCGCGCCTTTGCGAAGCTGTGGGGATTGCCGGAAAGCTTCCTGGACAAGCATCCGTCCGACAGCGAAATCCTCGACCGGCTGCGCGAAACGCGCAAGCTGCCGGAGCAGCGCGACTGGCAGGGCTGGAAGCGCGAAAGACTGGCCCGCTATGACGCGGGGCGCGGCGCCAACCAGGAAGAACAGTGGCACCTGCCGCAGGGACAGACCATCAGCGTCATCACCCAGCCGCATCCGTCGGGCGGGCTGACTTACCTTTATGAAGATGTCAGCGAACGCCTGGCGCTGGAATCCAGCTTCCACACGGCGCAGAAGGTGCAGTCCGCGACGCTGGACATGCTGAAGGAAGCCGTTGCGGTGTTCGGCCCCGATGGGCGCCTGAAATTCCACAACACGGCCTTTGCCCGGGTGTGGGACCTGACCGAGGACGAACTGAAGCGCGAACCGCATGTGCGCGAGATCGCGAGCCTTGCCGCCGACCGCTTCGGCGAACCGGGCGTGTGGGAGAAGCTGACCTCGGGCGTTGTGTCGGGCCTGTTGCAGAAGCGCGACCTGGGCGAGGTGGAACGCAGCGACCGGACCATCCTGTCGGTGGGCCAGTCGCCCCTGCCCGACGGCGCCAGCCTGATCACCTTTGCCGATGTGACCGACCGCTTCCGTATCGAGCAGGCGCTGCGCGACCGGGGTGATGCGCTGGAAGCCGCCGACCGGCTGAAGAGCGATTTCATCAAGCATGTGAGCTATGAACTGCGCACGCCCCTGAACACCATCACCGGCTTTGCCGAGCATCTGGCCTCGGGCGCGCCGGGGGAGATGAACGAGCGCCAGCGCGAATATGTCGAGGCCATCGTGTCGGGCGCCGGCACGCTCAAGAGCCTGGTGAACGACATCCTCGACCTGGCCATGGTGGAATCCGGCGCGATGCGGCTGGAGCTGGAACGGATCGACCTGTTCGAGGTGGTGGAGGAAGTGGCCTCCCATGCCCGCGAATGGGCGGGCAAGATGGGCCTGACGCTGCATGTGGCGGTGGACGAGGATGCGGGTGCGTTCCTGGCCGATGGCCGCCGCGTGCGCCAGATCCTGTTCAACCTTTTGTCCAACGCCTTCAAGTTCACGCCGCGCGGCGGCGAGGTGACGCTGGTGGGCCGTATCGCCGGCGAGGATGTGCAGATCAGCGTCGAGGATAACGGCCCCGGCATGGCGCCCGATGTGAAGGCGACGGCGTTCGAGCGCTTTTCGGCCAAGAGCCGTGCGGGCGCGCGCGCCGGTGCGGGCCTGGGACTGGCGCTGGTCAACCGCTTCATGGAACTGCATGACGGCTGGGTCGAGATCGAGGACGGCAAGGCGGGCGGCACCGTGGTGCGCTGCCACATTCCGCGCCGCATCCAGCCCGGCGACGAGCCGCCAACCCAAAGCGAAGACCGCAAAACGGCGTATCTATGAACCGCATACTCTCGATTGCCGCCATCGTGGCCTTGTGTTCGCTGACCGGCATCACACACGCCGCAGCCCAAAGGCTGCCCGGACCCACGCTGAATATCCCCCGCACGTCATCCAGCAATTTCGACTGGGGCCTTTCGACCGGGATCAATTATGTCGCCGGTGAATATGGCGCCAAGTGCGCGGTGAGCATCACCAACCTGACCTGCACCACAACCGGGACGACCGTGTTCGAAGTCCCGCTGACCGGGATGGTGCAACTCGGCCGCCTGCGGCTGGAAGCCACTGTCCCCTATATCGACATCGAGGGACCGGGAAAGTTCGCCGGCAATTTCGGCATTCCCGTCGTCATCGCGCCAGCGAGCAACGAGCCCAGGCACCGCTCCGGACTGGGCGACGTTTCCATCGGCGCGGCGTGGCTGATCGCGCGCGAGGGCACGTTTTTCCCGGCCGTGGAGATTGCGGGCGTCGCCAAGCTGCCCACCGCCGCCAGCGGCCTGGGCACCGGCAAGAGCGATTATGGCGCGCAGGTGAACCTGTACCGCACGCTGGCGCCGGGCCTCACCGCCTTTGGCTCGCTGGGCTATCTGTGGGTGGGCGACATCAACACCATCAAGCTGCACAGCGGCGCGCGCGCCACGGCGGGCGCGGATTTCAAGTTCTTCCGCATGTTCGGCGCAGGGGCCATGGTGGACTACCAGAACAGCGCCTGGCAGGGCGCGCCCTCCTATGCGACGCTCAATCCCTACCTGACCTGGTACATGATCGGCGGTGTCGGCGTGCAGCTTTACACCACCATCGGCCTTACCCGCTCCAGCCCCAGCCAGGGCTTTGGGGTGCGGCTGACCTTGTGATGGAAAGACGGTGACAATGCTGGATCGGCGTCTCGCACTGTTGGGTGGTCTTGCCGGTCTGGCGGCCTGTGCCGCGCCGCCACGCGCCATACCCGGCCTTGCCACTGCCGATGTTCCGCCGCGCCTGATGCCGGTGGGTGCGCGCCGTGCATGTGATCCCGCGCAGCGACGGCATCGTGGTGCAGATGCTGGAGGGCGGCGACATGCGCGGCTACAACGACGCCAGCGAAACGGCGGACCGCGCCGAGGCCGCCGAGGCCATTGCCCGCATCGCCGAACTTTACACGCGCTTCAGGTAAAGCAGGGCTAGTTGGACGCGGCGCAGGTCCATTCCTTCGAGGCCGAGACAAAGCAGAGATACTTCTTGTCGGACGTGCGCCAGGCGGAACTGCCGGCGGGTGCGCCGTCGCAGACGCTCATGGTCGTGGAGACCGGATACATCGTTGCGCCCACCGGCGCGCCATTGTTGACGCGCGAGGCGCCGCCGCCCGGCAAGGTGCCGACGCCATTGCGGATGGGCGCGCCGACGGTGAAATTGGTCAGGCGCACGCCGTACCAGTAATTTCCATAGGCCCCCATGGTGATGCTGTCGGTGATCTTCTGCTGGAAGAGCGCCGCCGAGGCCGCGCGCGTTCCGGGCACCGGGCCGCCATAGGGCGAACGCGGACAGGCGCCGCCCACGGGGGCAGCCGCCGGAGCGGTTGCCGCAGCCGTCGTGGCGGGGCGGGCCTGCGCGGCGGCGGGCTGGGCCAGCGCCGCAGGAACGACAAGCAGCGCCGCAGAGACTGCACCAAGGAACGACCGCATGACGGAGACTCGCGTTGCTGATGTGACCGACTGCTTTTCCACCAATGACTCGCGCTTGGCAACGGCACGATCGGACAAGGCAGGCAAATATCAGTGCTGGCTCCTGGGCACGCGCATGGTGATGCCGTCCAGCGCCTCGGTCATCCGGAGCTGGCAGGACAGGCGCGAGGTGGGTTTTACGGCCGGCGCGAAGTCGAGCATGGTTTCCTCCATGTCGGTCTTCTGCGGCAGCCTGGCCGCCCAGTCCGCATCCACATAGACATGGCAGGTGGCGCAGGCGCAGGCGCCG
>JAEZBK010000100.1 GCA_023427355.1 Pseudomonadota bacterium | reverse complement strand
GGCCCAGCACGGCGGTGCCGTTGGAGATCACCGCCACCAGGTTGGCGCGGGCGGTGTAATCGCGCGCGGCGGCGGGATTGGCGGCGATCTCAAGACAGGGCGCGGCGACACCGGGGGAATAGGCCAGCGCCAGGTCGCGCTGGTTGGCCATGCGCTTGGTCGGCTCGACCGACAATTTACCCGGGCGCGGGCTCTTGTGATATTCCAGCGCGCTCTTGCGAAAATCATTGTCCATGAGGCGAAAATCCCTGTTGCCGCGGCGCCGCTTTGGCGCGGAACTTGGCTGCGGGCGGGGGCGAAAGCAAGCCTTTGGCCCCCGCATCTTGTAAACCGTTTGAGTAAGCCATAATCCTCAGATTGGCCACGATTTTTTGCCAGAACCGAACAATGGGAGGGAAGATGCAGATCGGGATAGTGGGCCTTGGCCGCATGGGCGCGAACATCGCCCGGCGCCTGATGCGCGATGGGCACACGGTGGTGGGCTACGACACCGATGCGCAGATGGCCTCCCTGGTGGAGGGCGCCACCCCCGCCGCCGACCTGGCCGCACTGGTCAAGGCCCTGGCGCCGCCGCGGGTGGTCTGGGTGATGGTGCCCGCGGGCAAGATCACCGAAGGGGTTGTCGAGACCCTTGGCGGCCTGCTGCAGCCGGGCGACACGATCATCGATGGCGGCAACGCCTACTACAAAGACGATGTCCGCCGCGCCAAGGCCCTGGCGGGGCAGGGCATCCAGTATGTGGATGTCGGCACGTCGGGCGGGGTCTGGGGGCTGGAGCGCGGCTATTGCATGATGATCGGCGGCGAAAAGCCTGTCGTGGACCGGCTGGATCCCATCTTCGCCACCCTGGCGCCCGGCGCGGGCGGCATTCCCAGGACCCCCGGCCGCGAACGCCACGACCCGCGCGTGGAACGCGGCTACATGCATTGCGGCCCGGCGGGCGCGGGCCATTTCGTCAAGATGGTCCATAACGGCATCGAATACGGCCTGATGCAGGCCTATGCCGAAGGCTTCGACATCATGCGCGGCCGCAACTCCGACAAGCTGGCCGATGACGAACGGTTCGACATCAATGTCGCCGACGTCGCCGAACTGTGGCGGCGCGGCTCCGTGGTCTCGTCCTGGCTGCTCGACCTCACCGCCATCGCCCTGGCGGAATCCGACACGCTGGAGGAGTTCAGCGGCAAGGTCGGCGATTCCGGCGAGGGCCGCTGGACCATCCAGGCGGCGGTGGACGAGGCGGTGGCCGCGCCCGTCATCACCGCGGCGGTGTTTGCCCGGTTCCGCAGCCGCAGCGACAACACCTTCGGCGAAAAGATGCTCTCGGCGATGCGCAAGCAGTTCGGCGGCCACCTGGAAAGCATCGTGCCGTCGCACAAGGCCAAGGATCCCGATAAATGAACAGCATCGCTGGCGAACTGATCGTCGAAAAGGATGCCGACACGCTGGCAGCGGCGGCGGCCGCCCTGGTGGCCGATGCCATCCGGGCCAGCAACCGTCCCTTCCGGCTGGTGCTGTCGGGCGGTACCACGCCGGTTTCGGCCTACAAGCGCCTGGCGCGGATGCCGGACCTGTCCTGGAGCCATGTCGAGCTGTTCCTCAGCGATGAACGCTTCGTGCCGCCCGACCATCATCACAGCAATTACCGCATGGTGCGCGAGACGCTGCTCTCCGGCGGCGCCGTGCAGCCGCGCAAGCTCTTCGCCGTGCCCACCGACGACACGCCGCAAAGTGCCGCCGCCCGCTATGACGAGATGCTGCGCCAGCAATATGGCTCCGGCGAACTGGAATCCGGCGCGCCGCTGTTCCACCTGACGCTGCTGGGGCTTGGCGATGACGGCCATACCGCCTCGCTGCTGCCGGGCCAGCCCGTGCTGGAAGAGCGCAAGCTCTGGGCGGCCCCCGTGCCGCACGGCCGCGAGGAGCCGCGCATCACGCTCACCTATCCGGCGCTGGAAGCCAGCGCGCTGATCGTCTTCCTGGTTTCGGGACCGGGCAAGCGCGCGGCCCTGGCGCAGGCGCGGCGCGGCGAACTGCCGGCTGGCGCGTTAAGGCCCAGGGGCCGGGTGATCTGGCTGGTGGATCAGGCAGCGGCAGGAGACTGAATGGCGCGCACGAAGCGGTACAATCGCATCCTGGCCTTTGACATTGGCGGCACCGGCCTCAAGGCCGCCATCGTGGATGCCAGGGGCAATTTCTGCAGCGAGAAACTGCGCATCCCCACGCCCCACCCGTGCCCGCCCCGGCAGATGGTCAAGCTGCTGGCGGACATGGTGGCGCCGCTGGGCCGCTTCGACGTCATCACCATCGGCTTCCCCGGCTATGTGAAGAACGGCGTGGTCCATACCGCGCCCAACCTGGGAACGCAGGACTGGGCGGGCTTTGCGCTGCAAAAAGCGATGGCGAAGGCGCTGGGAAAGCCCGCGCGTCTCATCAACGATGCCGATGTGCAGGGCCTGGGCGCCATCAAGGGCAAGGGGCTTGAGCTGGTCATCACGCTGGGCACCGGCTTCGGTACTGCCTGGTTCCAGGACGGCGCATTGCTGCCGCATCTGGAATTCGCCCATGTGCCGATCCATCACAAGCACGATTTCGACGCCTATATCGGCGATGCGCAGCGCAAGAAGCTCGATCCCGCCAAATGG
>JAEZBK010000139.1 GCA_023427355.1 Pseudomonadota bacterium | reverse complement strand
AAGCGCATTCTGCGCATCGGCATTCTGCGCGAGCGCCTCCAGGTAGGTAATGGCGTTGTCCCATTGCCCCAGGCGGTAGGCGGCAAATCCGGCGTCCCATAGAAGCTGTGGAACCGACGGATCGGCGACCGATGTCGCCACGGCATAGGCCTCCGCATTGCGGCTTTCTGCGAGGTAGGAAGCCGCGATGCGATGGGAAATGATGGCGATGTCGTTTGTTGACGCCTTCGCGCGTATCCCATCAAGCTTTTCCAGTGCGGCATCGGGATTGCCGGCGCGGATATCGGCGAAAACGCCTGGCATGATCGCGCGTCCCGCTTCGTCGCGCGGATTGGGCGGCTGCAACTCGGCATCTTCATAGCCGCCGCTGCGGCTTCCTACGCCCTGCGGGGCCGGAATATTGGTGGTCACCGCTGCGCGCACCTTCTTGCCGTTGCTGCGCACGGTGGTGGTGGCGCGCGAAACCGCGAGGCGATAGATGCGATCGGCGACGGGCAGGTCGCGATAGGCCTGCAACCATTCCGTGAGTTCGGTCAGTGACGTGCGGCCCGACTTCGGAGCCAGGAAAAGTTCCGCCTCGACATACCCCATCAGCACGGGATCGGAGAGCCGGGACGACAGCGTCTTGACCTTCGTGTTGCTTCCGGCCCGCGCGGCCGTGAACAAATCGCGATAGAGCGCGATGTCTGCCGCAGACAGAATCTGCGGGGTAGCAACGGGAGCAGGCGTAACGGTGGATACAACAGGTTGCGCGCTGGCGGTTCCCGCAAGCAGCATCAGGCCAAATGTTAACGCGCTGCGCTTTAGAATGTTAACGCCCCGAAATAATGGAGTTATTCGACGCTCAAGTGTTAGCGCGCAACGGGACTCGCGGCAACCCGATTGTTTCCATCTGTGCCTGGATGGCCTGCAGATCGCGCCAGGCCAGCTTCTTGTGCGCCGGCTGCCGCAACAGATAGGCCGGATGCAAGGTCGGCATCAGCGGCACCATGCGTGTTCCCACGCGATACTCAAGCCAGCGCCCCCGCAGCTTCATGATGCCTTCGCTCTGTCCGGTCACATGGCGCGCCGCCACCGCGCCCAGCAGCACGATCAGGTCGGGATTTGCCAGTTCGATATGACGGCGCAGGAAGGGCAGGCATTGTGCAGCTTCTTCGGGCGAGGGATCGCGATTGTCCGGTGGCCGCCAGTTGATCACGTTGGTGATATAGGCATTGGTACTGCGATCCAGGCCGATGCTGTGCAGCATCTTGTCCAGCAGCTGTCCCGCGCGCCCGACAAAGGGCTTGCCGACGCGATCTTCATCGCGGCCCGGTGCTTCGCCGATGAACAGGATGCCGCCGTCGGGCGTGCCATCCGCGAAGACGGTGTTGGTGGCGCCCCGCTTGAGCGCACATCCCTCATAGGATTCCAGCGCCCCCTTCAATTCGGCAAGGTCGCTGGCTGCCGCCGCGGCCGCCCGGGCATTGCCGACACTGTCGCCTTCCAACATCGCCATGGGCGCGGGGCGCGCCGGAGCCGCGGGCCGGAACATGGGGGCGGGCGGCGGCGCAGGTGGGGCGGCAAGGCGGTTCACAGGCATATCGCCCATGGCATCGCCAGCCCCGGCCTCGACCAGCCAGTTCAGGGTGGAAAGCGCGTCATCGCTCATGGAACAAGTTTAACGGCAGTCCCGGCCCGCTTCTAGTAGTTGCGGGTGGAGCGGTGTAGAAATCGGGCATGTCGGAGACGATCCAGCGCGAAAGCATGGACTATGACGTCGTCATTGTCGGCGGCGGCCCCGCCGGGCTTTCCGCTGCCATTCGCCTGAAGCAGTTGGCGGCCGGCGCGGGGCGCGAGGTCAGCGTTTGTCTTCTGGAAAAGGGCTCCGAAGTGGGGGCGCATATCCTGTCGGGTGCCGTTTTCGACCCCATTGCGCTCAATGAATTGATACCCGACTGGAAGGAAAAGGGCGCCCCCCTCGAAACAGCCGTCCGCGAAGACCGTTTCTGTTTTCTGACCGCGAAAAGCGCGATCCCCCTGCCGCATTTCCTGTTGCCGCCCCTGATGTCCAACGCTGGCAACTATATCGTCAGCCTTTCCAGCCTCTGCAAATGGCTGGCAATACAGGCTGAGGCGCTGGGAGTGGAAATCTATCCCGGCTTCCCCGCGCGCGACCTGATCATCGAGGACGGCCGGATCCTGGGTGTCATCACGGGTGATCAGGGCGTCGCACGCGACGGAAGCCGCAAGGATAGCTTTACGCCCGGCATGGCGTTGCGCGGACGTTATACCTTCTTCGCCGAAGGGGCGCGCGGCTCCCTCACCAAGATCCTGCTTCGGCAATTTGCGCTCGAATCCGAGCCGCAGAAATATGGCATCGGGCTGAAGGAATTGTGGGAGCTGCAGCCCGGCAACCATCGCAAGGGGCTGGTGCTGCATGGCATGGGTTGGCCCCTGGACAATGAAACGGGTGGCGGCATGTTCGCCTATCACTGGGGTGAAAATTTCTGCTCCATTGGTCAGGTTGTGCATCTCAACTACAAGAACCCCTGGCTCGATCCCTTTGCCGAATTCCAGCGCATGAAGACCCATCCCTCCATTCGCGCCATGCTCGAGGGCGGACGGCGGATCGGCTATGGCGCGCGCGCCATCACCGAAGGCGGCGCGCAGTCCGTGCCGAAGCTGGCCTTTCCGGGTGGCGCATTGATCGGCTGCGCTGCGGGGTTCGTGAACCTGCCGCGTATCAAGGGCAGCCATAATGCCATGAAGACCGGCATGCTGGCGGCAGAGGCGGCTTTCGCGGCGCTGGGCGAAGGCCGCTCCGGCGATACGCTGGAGACGTACGAGACCGCCTACCGTCAAAGCTGGGTAGCAAAAGACCTGTGGCGGGTGCGCAATGCCAAGCCTCTTTGGTCCCGCTGGGGCACCAGGGCGGGCCTGTTGCTGATCGGCCTGGATCTCTGGCTGAACCAGCTTTTCGGCTTTTCCCCCTTCGGGACGCTGCGGCACGGCAAACCCGACTTTGCCGGGTTGCACAAGGCGAGCGACGCCCCGAAGATCGTCTATCCCCGGCCCGATGGCGTTTTGACGTTTGATCGGGCGTCCAGCCTCTTCGTGTCTGGCACCAATCACGCCGAAGACCAGCCAGTGCATCTGCAGTTGGCCGACCCTACCATTCCCATTCGGGTCAATCTGCCGGAATATGGCGAACCCGCGCAGCGCTACTGCCCTGCGGGGGTCTATGAGGTGGTGGAAGAACCGGCCGGACCAAGGTTCCAGATCAATGCGCAGAACTGCGTTCATTGCAAAACCTGCGACATCAAGGATCCGTCGCAGAACATCGTGTGGACCACGCCTGAAGGGGGCGGCGGCCCCAACTATCCGAACATGTGATCGGTCGACCCCGGCGGGGCATAGGGCGCGGGTCGGT
>JAEZBK010000265.1 GCA_023427355.1 Pseudomonadota bacterium | reverse complement strand
CAGATCAAGGCCAAGACCGTGACCTTCGGCGCCACCGACAAGCCGCTCACCGCCAAGGAGCTGAATGCCTCCGGCCTGGTGCAGTTCCCCACCGTGATCGGCGGCGTGGTGCCGGTGATCAACGTGCCGGGCATCCGTCCGGGCCAGCTCACCCTCGATGGCGCGACCCTGGCCGCGATCTTCGAAGGCAAGATCGGCCGCTGGAACGATCCGGCCATCGCCAAGCTCAATCCGGGCGTCAACCTGCCTTCGCGCGCCATCAGCGTGGTGCACCGCTCCGATGGTTCGGGCACCACTTTCGTGCTGGCGACCTATCTCAGCCAGATGAGCCCGTCCTGGAAGGACGATATCGGCGCCGATACCGCCATCGACTGGCCGGTGGGGCTGGGCGCCAAGGGCAATGAAGGCGTGGCGGGCAATGTCGCCCAGATCGCCGGTTCGATCGGCTATGTCGAATATGCCTATGCCAAGACCAATCGCCTGTCGCATGTGAAGATGATCAATCGCAGCGGCAAGTCGGTCGAGCCGGGCGTCGAATCCTTCCGCGCCGCGGCGCAGAACACCGACTGGAACGCCGCCTCGAAGAACAACTTCTATGTGCTGCTGACCAACCAGGCCGGTGACGCCGCCTGGCCGATCGCCGCGACCACCTACATCCTGATGTATCGCAACCCCGCCGACGCCCAGGCCTCGGCCAACGCCCTGAAGTTCTTCAAGTGGGGCTTCGAGCAGGGCGACAAGCTGGCGCTGGACCTGGATTACGTCCCGCTGCCCGACACGGCCGTGTCCGCCATCATGGCGAGCTGGAAGTCCATCCAGGGTTCGGGCATGTAATTGCCGCACACACGGCAAGACGGGAAGGGCGGTCCAAGGGGCCGCCCTTTCTGTTTTGGCGATCAAAAATGTCAGGCTTCCCGCCAAAAACCCTGATGCTGACATAGGTAATTTATTGGGCTGACCATCTTGCTCGTTATTATAACGTGGCTTATGTTCTCGCCATGCAACGCAATCATCCGCTCCTGCTGCTTCACGATGTGGCCCGCATGCAGCGCACCCGGTTCGACCAATGGGCCCGCACCTATGGGCTGACGCGCGCCCAAGGGGTGATCCTGCTGCGCCTGGCCGGACAGCCCGGCATTTCACAGATCGATATGGCGTCGCTATGCGAGGTCGAGCCGATCACCATCGGCAGGCTGGTGGACCGGCTGGAGGCACGCGGTCTGATCGAGCGGCGTCCCGATCCGTCCGACCGCCGCCTGCGTCGCCTGCACCTGCTGCCCGCCGCCCAGCCCATGCTGGAGAAGATCGAAGCCTACCGGGATTCCCTGATGGACATGCTCAGTGCCGGGCTGGAACCGGGCGCACTGGACACCATGGTGCAGGTGCTGCTGCACATGAAGGACAAGCTGGCGCAGGAAGCGCAGCCCGGCGCGGCTGCCGCGGGGAGGCAATAGCGATGTCGGCAGTGCCTTCGGATACGGCGTCCCTGCAGGCCGGCGGTGCGGAACGCGCCCGCGACCGCACCTGGCTCCGCCGTGTCCTGATGATCGGCGGCGTGGGATTTTTCGCGGTTGGCGCACTGGGCGCATGGCTTTGGAGCGGCCGCTATGTCGGCACCGATGATGCCTATGTCCATGCCAACAAGCTGATGGTTTCGACCGACGTCTCCGGCCTGGTCAAGACGGTGGACGTCAAGGAAGGCCAGCAGGTCAATGCCGGCGACGTGCTTTTCACGCTCGATCCGCAGCCTTTCGAGATCGCCCTGGAAAATGCTGAGGCCGCCCTGGCCGCCACGGTGCAGGATGTGGAAAGCACCCGTGCCCAGTACCGCGCCGCGCTGGCCCAGATCGCCGCGCAACAGGCGCAGGTCAACGTCAATCGCGCCACGCTGCGGCGCTATGAGGCGCTCGCCACGCAAGGCGCCATCGCGCCGCTGCAGATCGACAATAGCCGCGCCACGCTGCTGTCGTCGCAGGCGACGTTGGCGTCGCTGCAGCAGACGGCGGCCACGACTCTCGCCAGGCTGGGCGGCCGTGCCGACATGCCGGCGGAGCAGACCCCGGCCTGGCGCAAGGCCAAGGCCCAGGTCGCCGAAGCCCGGCGCCAGCTCGACCACACAGTGGTGCGCGCGCCCTTCCGGGGCGTGGTCAGCGAAGTGGATGCGCTGCAGCCCGGCACCCTGGTGATTTCGGCCATGAGCGCCTTCTCCACCACCAGCGCCGTCGGCCTGATCGGCGACAAGCTGTGGATCGAAGCGAACATGAAGGAAACCGACCTCACGCATCTGCAGCGCGGCGCGCCGGTGGATGTGACGATCGATACCTATCCCGGCTGCCACTGGCAGGGCCATCTGGAATCCCTCAGCGCGGGCAGCGACAGCGCCTTCTCGGTGCTGCCGTCCGAGAATGGCGGCGGCAACTGGGTCAAGGTCGTGCAGCGCATTCCGGCGCGCATCGTGATCGACCATGAAGGCTGCAAGGTGCCCTTGCGCACCGGCATGAGCGCGGTGGTGAGCATGGATACCGGCCAGCGCCGCTGGCAACGGCTTCTGCGCGGCTAGGAGACGGGGAGGGGATGAGCACCGCCAACCACACCCACGCTGCGTCTGCGTCGCATTCCGCGCATGCCTATGGCAGCCGGGTCGCGGAATGGGCCGTGCTGCTGGGCTCGATGGCGGGCGTCCTGATGCAGGCGCTCGACACCACCATCGTCAATGTCGCGCTGCCCTACATGATGGGGGAACTGTCGGCCAGCCGCGACCAGATCACCTGGGTCCTGACCTCCTACATCATCGCCGCGGCGATCATGACCGCCCCGGTGGGATGGCTCGCGGCGCGCTTCGGCAAGAAGAACCTGATCCTCACCTGTGTCGGCGGCTTCACGCTGGCGTCCATTCTTTGCGGCCTTTCCCAGTCGCTGGAGCAGATCGTCCTGTTCCGCATCATCCAGGGCGTGTTCGGCGCGGCGCTGGGGCCGCTCTCCCAGGCGGTGATGCTGGACATGTATCCGCCGGAGAAGCGCGGCAACGTCATGGCCATCTGGGGCATGGGTATCATGCTGGGGCCGATCCTGGGGCCCACCGTCGGCGGCGTGCTGACCGATCTCTACAACTGGCGCTGGGTTTTCTACATCAATGTTCCCATCGGGATCGCCGCCTGCGCGGCGCTGTGGATCTTCTTCAAGGACACCAACCGGGACTCGACGCTGCGCTTCGACTGGTTCGGCTTCGGCGCGCTGTCCGTCGGACTGGCGGCGCTGCAGCTGATGCTGGACCGCGGCCAGCGGGAGGATTGGTTCACCTCGACCGAGATCCTGATCGAGGCCGGGCTCGCCGCGCTCGGCCTGTGGATGTTCCTGGTGCATCTGCTGACGGCGGAACGGCCCTTCATCCCGCCGCGCATCTTCAAGGACATGAACTTCCTCTCGGGCTTCCTGATGATGTTCGTGGTGGGGGCGATCCTGTTCTCGACCTCCGCGCTGCTGGCACCCTATCTGCAGACG
>JAEZBK010000193.1 GCA_023427355.1 Pseudomonadota bacterium | reverse complement strand
GTACCTCAACAACCCCGGCCCGGCTTACCCCAACATGTCGCGCCGCCTGCGTGAGGTCGGCACCGTGCAATTCCGCGTGCGGGTCAGCGCCGATGGCCTGCCGCTTGAAATCGCCTTGGCCAAGTCTTCGGGCTATGCCCGCCTGGACGAGGCGGCGCTGGTGGCGCTGCGCAAATGGAAGTTTCAGGCCGCGCAGCGGGGCGGCCAGGCCGTGGAGGCCTGGGTCATGGTCCCCGTCGAATTCAGCCTGACCAAGAGCTGATCCCCGAACACCTCTCTCCAGCCAGACTGCGGCAAGGTGCAGCAGATAATGCGAATGACTCACATTTTCACTTGTACTTGAGAATGAGTTGCAATACACCCGCCGCGCTGACAGGGGCATAAGCCCCAGCCAGCATCGGAATTTCAGGTTTTTTGGGCGTTCAGCGCCGTTTTTTCACGAGGGGAATATCATGTCGTCCATTACCAAGACCCGCCGCCTCAAGGCCCTGGGTGCGTCCAGCGTGGCGCTGGCTGCCGCCATGCTGGCGCCCGGCGCCCTGGCGCAGGACACCCAGCTCGGCACCGTGCGGGTCCAGAGCCAGGCGATTGATCCCAACCCCAACGCGACCCCCGGCGTGCCCTACAAGGCGGCGACCTCCGGCGATGAGCGCCGCACCCGTCCCATCGCGGAAACCCCGGCCACCATCCAGGTGATCACCGGCGAGGCGATCCGCGATTCCGGCCGCACCGACATGAAGCAGATTCTTCTGGGGATGCCGGGCATCACCACCGGCACCGGCGAGAATGGCAACATGTACGGCGACCGCTACATCATTCGCGGCCAGGAAGCGAAGAGCGACACCTTCGTGGACGGGCTGCGCGATCCGGGCATGAGCATTCGCGAAAGCTTCGCCATCGAGCAGTTGGAAGTCACCAAGGGCCCCAACTCCAGTATCGCGGGCCGTGGCACCGCCGGCGGCGCCAGCAACGCCATCACCAAGCGCGCCACGTCCGACTACAGCTTTGCCAAGGGCGCGGTGGGCCTGGGCACCGACAATTATTCGCGCATCACGCTGGACGCCAACCAGGCGATCACCGATGATTTCTCGGTCCGCGCCAATCTTCTCTACAGCTACGCCCAGGTGCCCGATCGTGCGCCCGCCGACCGCTTCCGCGCGGGCGCGGCGATTTCCGCCACCTGGCTGGCGACGCCGGACACGGAAATCACCGCCGACTATTACGGCATCCACGCCAAGGACGGCGCGGATCTGGGCAGCTACCTGGTGGGCGCCGGCGTCAACCGCAAGCCGATGTCGCCCCTGCCGCCCGTGGTGACGCAGGAGGCCGATTTCCAGCGCACCGATACCAACACCGGCACGCTGCGCCTGAGCCACCGCTTCGACGAGATGTTCCGCTTCAGCAATATTTTGCGCGTCGGCCGCACCACCAACGGCTATGTCAACACCGCGGCGCGTTCGGGCACCACGGGCGCGAACAATCCTGGCGGCGTCTATCCGACCACCACCACCTCGACGCACCAGAGCTGGCAGAATGTGGATTATTTCGCCAACCAGGCCAGCCTGTTCGCCAATGTCGGCATCTTCGGCCTGAGCAACGAATTCGTCCTCAGCTACGAATACAGCGATCACAAGGTCCTGAACGGCAACTATACCAACGCCAATACGGGGCGCCCCAACTGCATCACCGGCACGGGCACGGCGCTGAACAATTACTGCTTCACCAATGCCGCCATGGAGCCCATCGGCTCGCCCAACCTGCTGGGCCGCGTCATCACCAAGGCCGGTCCCAAGCATGACTGGCAGGTTTCGACCCATGGCCTGTCGTTGATGGACACGGTGGACCTCACCGACAACCTCACCCTGTTCGCGGGTATCCGTGCCGACTGGTTTGATTTCAATCTCGCCACGATCAACGGCACGGGGGTGCGCACGCCCTATGGCTATTCCGACACCCTGACCAACTATCACGCCGGCCTGGTGTGGCAGATCACGCCGCAGCTCAATGTCTATGCCAGCTATGGCACCTCACAGGACATCAATGGCGGTGAATCCGATGTCGGCACCAGCTCGGGCTATGGCGGCGCCATCATCTTCAACGGCTCCATCGCCGGTGCGCGTCCGGAAAAGTCGGAAACATTCGAGATCGGCAGCAAGTGGAACCTGTTCGACGACCGCTTCCTGACCAGCATCGCGCTGTTCCAGACCACCAAGAGGGACGTCATGGAAGGCGATCCCGGCTATGCCGCCACGGGCACTTTCAATACCGGCGCCAATCGTGTTTCCGGCGTTGAACTGGAAGTGGTGGGCATGCCGACCGATGACCTGACCATCCAGGGTGGCCTCACCTATATGAGCGCCGAAGTGCTGAAATCCGCCTTGAACGCAGCCAACGTCAATCGCACCCTGTCCAACTTCGCCAATTTCTCGGCCAGCATGCAGGCCAAGTATCGCCTGACCGAGCAATTGTCGCTGGGCGCCATCGGCCAGTATGTCTCGCGCCGCTATGGCGGCCAGCCGGATCGTGCGGCGGCCTATGCCGGCGGCCTCTACTCCCAGCCGGTTCCGGCCTATGCGGTGATGGATCTGTTCGCGACCTACAAGTATGACGCCAACCTGGCCTTCCGCCTGAATGTCGGCAATCTGTCCGACCGTGACTATTACACCACGGCCTATCAGGGCGGCTTCTTCCTCTACAAGGGCGATGGACGCAACATCCGCTTCGGCATCGACTACGAATTGTAAGCCGGACGTCTCCGGTTGACGGCAAGGGTCGCGCTCCTGGAGTGCGGCCCTTTCGCCGTGATGGCCTCACGCGTTAGGATCGCGCCCAGGAGCTAGGGTATGACCGCCGTCATCGAAAAAATACTGTCCGCCGATGAGGTGCGCGCCTTTCGGGCGCGCCTGGACCAGGCAGCCTGGCCGCAAGCGCATGTCACCGGCACGGCCGGCTCGCTCGCCCGTCACGTCAAGAAGAACCAGCAGCTCGATGAAGCCGATCCGCTGGCGGTCGAGCTTGGCAACCAGATCCTGCGCAAGCTGGCGCAGAACGATCACTTCACGGCCTACGCCCACCCCCATCGCATCTATCCGCCGCGCTTCAACCGCTATGCCGATGGCGGCGCCTATGGCTTTCATTCCGACGGTGCGCTGCTGCATGTGGGCGGCTCCAGCATCGTGGTGCGCAGCGATTTGTCGGCCACGCTCTTCCTGTCGGAGCCCGACGAATATGACGGCGGCGAACTGGAGATCGAAACCGCGTCCGACACGCAGGCGATCAAGCTGTCGGCAGGGGACATGATCCTCTATCCCTCCGGGGCGCTGCACCGGGTCTTGCCGGTGACGCGCGGCGCGCGCATCGCCTCTTTCTTCTGGGTGCAGAGCATGGTGCGCGATCCGGGGGCGCGTGGCCTGCTTTATGATCTGGATCAAGGGGTGCAGCAGGCCACGGCTTCACTGGGTCCGGAAAATCGGGCCGTGGTGCAACTGGCTGCGGTATATCACAACCTGTTGCGCCGTTGGGCCGAGACCTGATGCGTGCGAAAGAGTGGAATGATGTCGAAGGATGATGCCGTGCGGTTGAGTAG
>JAEZBK010000072.1 GCA_023427355.1 Pseudomonadota bacterium | reverse complement strand
GCTTCAGACCGAGGTGCTGCCCTCGCTGCAGAAGGCGGTGGCGCCCCAGGCTGAAAAGATGTGGGACCAGGCCAAGCCCGTGCGCGAGCAGCTGGCCGGCCTGTTCCATCGTGCCGGCGACCAGCGCGAGAAGCTGGCCCGCGACTTCCAGAGCTGGATCGGTCATTTCCGCGCCTGATACCGCGGGTTGAGCTTCCGTCGCGGCAGGTGGCATCCGTCATCTTTGCCCGGTAGCGTGCGGGTCGCAATCCGCTGCTTCGGGCGCAGATGACTGTTCAGACCGTTTCCTATGACGCGCGCGCGGGACGCAAATCGCTTTTCCAGGCTCTGGCGGACGCGCGGCGTGCGCATGGGGGCAAGACCCGCATCCTGGTGGACGTGGACGAGCGCGTCCTGGATTACGATACGCTCTTCAAAGGCGCGCTTGCGCTGGGCCATGCGCTGAAGCGCGGCACGCGCGGGCGCGAATGCGTGGGCGTGATGCTGCCCACGGGCGCGGCGGCAGCGATCACCCTGTTCGGGCTTTCCGCCTATGGCCGCGTGCCCACCATGCTCAATTTCACCAGCGGCAGCGCCAATGTGGTGAGCGCCATCCAGACGGCGCAGGTCAGGCGGGTGGTGACGGCGCGGCGCTTCGTCGGCATCGCCAAGCTGGAAGAGCTGGTGGCGGCGATCGCGAAAGTGGCGGAGATCGTCTATCTGGAGGATGTGCGCGAAAATCTGGGCCTGATGGACAAGGCCGCCGCAGCCGCCGGACTGTTGTCGCCGGGGCTGGTGACCGCGCGAACCGATCCGGACGCCACCGCCGCCATTCTTTTCACCTCGGGCACCGAGGGCGCGCCCAAGGGCGTGGCCCTGTCCCACGCCAACATCCTGTCGAATGTGGCGCAGGTGCGGGCGCACATCGCGCTGTCGCCGCAAACCGACCGGGTGCTCAATCCCCTGCCCGTCTTCCATTGCTTTGGCCTGTCGGTCGGCACCATCCTGCCGCTGGTGGCGGGGCTGCGGGTGATCTGTCATCCCACCCCGTTGCAGCCGCGCGAAATCGTGGCCCGCATCAAGGCGCATGGCGCGACGATCCTGCTGTCCACCGATACCTTCATCAGCCAGTATGGCCGCGCCGCCGCCGAAGGCGACCTGGACACCGTGCGCCTGGCCGTGTGCGGCGCCGAACGGGTGCGCGACGAAACCCGGACCTTCATACGCCAGAAATTCGGCATCCATATCCTGGAAGGCTATGGCGTGACCGAGGCCGCGCCCGTGGTGGCGGCCAACCAGATCGAGGCCAACCAGCCCGGCACGGTGGGCCGCATGATGGCGGGCATGGACGCGCAGTTCGAGCCGGTGGAGGGCATTCCCGGCGGCGGACGGCTGAAGGTCAAGGGACCGAACGTGATGCAGGGCTATATCCTGCCCGAAAATCCCGGCGTGATCGTGCCGCCGCCCGATGGCTGGCACGACACCGGTGATGTCGCCAGCATGGACGAGGATGGCTTCATCGCCATTCGTGGGCGGCTGAAGCGGTTTGCCAAGATTGGCGGCGAGACCGTGTCGCTGGCGGTGCCGGAGAATTGCGCCGCCGCGCTGTGGCCCGGCCAGGCCCATGCCGCGGTGATCGTGGCCGATCCGCGCAAGGGCGAACAGATCGTGCTGGTCACGGATGCGAAGGAAGCCAGCCGCTCCAGCCTGCTGGCCTGGGCGCAGCATCATGGCGTGTCGGAGCTGGCCGTGCCGCGCCGCGTGATGGTGGTGGACGCCATCCCGGTGCTGGGCACAGGCAAGACGGATTATGTCGCCGTGCAGAAGATCGCGGCGACCGAGCCCATGGGATCAGGGGCTCACCAATAGCCGTTGCCGGGACCGCCGTAATATCCGTTCCACGGATCCATGCGCGCGCCATAGACCTGCCCGCCATAGCCATAGCCACCGTAATTGCCGTAACGCGAATATCCGACGCCGCCCGCGAAGGGTTCGCCCCAGGGCGCGCCGTAATCGGGGCCATAATATCCGTACCCGGAGGAGTAGCCCGACGCGCCCGCCCAGGCATTGGCCGTGGCGCTGCCATAGGACGAGGAATAGCTGCCGCCCTGCGTGGGATAGGCATAGCCGTAGGACTGGCCATAAACAGGCGCCGTGCCCTGATAGACGGTGGTGGGGCCGTAATAGTTGTTCACTGTGCCGGCGGGCGCTGCGGTGCGATCATAGCCGCCGGCCTGTGCGGCAGCTGTGGCGGACAGAAGGGCGGCAAGGACCAGCGGCGCGGCGTGTTTGAACATGGCTGCACTTCCTCGAAGGTGACGTCGGGAATTGTATCAATTCGGGACGGCGTGGCGAGTTCCAAACCAAGTTTTTAGGTTTGACAATCAGTCGCAAGTGCATCTATAGTGGGTCGCAGGTGCAGGAAATCCCCGTGCGCTTAAGGACTTAGACCTTCCATGATTGTCTGTGTCTGCAATAGGCTGAACGAGCAGAAAATCGGCGCGGCCATCGGCTGCGGCGCATCCTGCGCCGACGAAGTCTATGCGCGCTGCGGCGTGAGAAAGAATTGCGGACGATGCCAGGAAACAATCGAAGGAATGGTGGAAGAAAGCCGCAAGGCCCTCGCGCTGGCGGCGGAATAGCGCCCGGCCCTGCCCCGCATGAGGGCGTCTCCGGCGATCCGGAGGTCATCCGCTTCCTTAACCTCGTGCTCAAGAACGAGCTGACCGCGATCAACCAGTATTTCCTCCATTCGCGCATGCTGGGCGATTGGGGCCTCTCCGAACTGGAGAAGAAGGAATACGAGGAATCCATCGACGAGATGAAGCACGCCGACAAGCTGATCAAGCGCGTGCTGTTCCTGGGCGGCCTGCCCAACCTGCAGGACCTGGGCAAGCTGATGATCGGCGAGAATGTGCGTGAGGTCATCACTTGCGACCTGTCGCTGGAAATGCGCGGTGTGCCGGACCTGAAGAACGCCATCGCCCGGTGCGAAGTGGTGAAGGACTATGTCAGCCGCGAGCTGTTCACCGATATCCTGGAGAGCGAAGAGGAGCATATTGACTGGCTCCAGACCCAGCTTCGCCTGATCGAGCAGATGGGCATCGAGAACTTCATCCAGCTCCAGACCCGGCCCAACGCGACATCGGCGTCCTAGAACTCGGCTTCGAGTTCTTCCAGCGCAACCTGCTCGGTCTTCGCGGCCTCGATCCATTCGAGCATGTCGGGCAGGTTCAGGATGGTTTCGCAGTAATCCTGCGCGGCACGATCCAGCTTCACGTCATAGGTGGAAAAGCGCGTCGTCACCGGCGCATACATGGCGTCGGCCAGCGTGGGACGGGCGCCGAACAGATAGGGCCCGCCATAGCGGGACAGACATTCGCGCCAGATGGCGGTGACCCGGTCGATGTCGGCCTGCGCACCCGCCCAGACCTTGAAGCCCGGATATTTCGCCTTGAGGTTCATGGGCAGCGCCGAGCGCAGGTTGGCGAAACCCGAATGCATCTCGCCCGCCACGGCGCGGCAATGCGCCCGCGCCCCGATGGCGTCGGGCAGAAGCCCCGCCTTGGGGAACACCTCGTTGAGATATTCGGCGATGGCCAGCGTATCCCACACCTTCAGCCCATCATGCGTCAGGCAAGGCACCAGGAAGGACGGTGACAGCAGCAGCAATTCGGCCCGGGCATTGGGGTCGTCACCGGACAGCAACTCCTCCCGGAAGGTCAGCCCCGCCATGCGGCAGAGCAGCCAGCCGCGCAGCGACCAGGAGGAGTAGTTCTTGCTGGAAATCGTCAGGACCGCATCCGCCATGACCCAAGCATTTCCCGCTTCGGCGTGCGTTGACAAGCATTATTTTGCACTGCAGCATGAATAGTGCGAGCAATGGCCATGGGCCCCCGGTGGGGCCGGTCCAGCGGGAGCCTATGTTGTACGACGCCTACCAGGCCCAGCAGGACATGCTCGCCCCCTTCCGGGCGGGTGCGTCGCTGTTCAGCACGGCCATGGGCGCCACATGGCTGGGACCACAGGCCAACTATGCGATGCGCAACATGGCGGCGGCGGCGGAAATCATGGCCCGCGCCAAGATCATCCATGATCGCCCGCCCTATGACATCCACCTGACGGGGCCGGACGGCATCGAACGCCCGGTGGCGGAGGAGATCGCCCTGGCCCTGCCCTTCGGCAACCTGGTGCATTTCCGCAAAAGCCAGACCGCACGCCAGCCCCGCGTGCTGATCGTCGCCCCGATGGCCGGACATTTCCCGACTCTTTTGCGCGACACCGCCCGCACCATGCTGGCCGACCATGACGTCTACATCACCGACTGGAAGAGCGCGCGCGACGTGCCGCTGTCGGCGGGACGCTTCGGCACCGACGAATATGTGGACTACCTGATCCGCTTCCTGGAGGAGATCGGGCCGGGCGCGCATACGGTGGCGGTGTGCCAGCCCTGCGCCGCGCTGACGGTGGCGGTATCGGCGATGGCGATGAACCGTTCCAACGCCACGCCACGGTCCATGACGCTGATGGCCGGGCCGGTGGATACACGGGTCAATCCCACCCAGGTCAATTTGCTGGCGAACGAGAAGCCGCTGTCATGGTTCGAGCAGAACCTGATCAGCGCGGTCCCGGCGCGCTATGACGGCGCGGGCCGGCATGTCTATCCCGGCTTCATCCAGCTTACCGCCTTCATGGCGATGAACATGCCGCGCCATGTGCGCGCGCATCTCGACCTGTTCGGCCACATCGTCAAGGGCGAGGACGCCAAGGCCGACGCCAAGCGCAAATTCTATGACGAATATTTCTCGGTCGCCGACCTGCCCGCCGAATTCTACCTGGAGACGGTGCAGAAGGTGTTCCAGGAATATCACCTGCCGCTGGGCAAGTTCGAATACCGCGGCCAGGTGGTGGAGCCTGCCGCCATCCGCGAGACGGCGCTGCTGACGGTGGAAGGCGAGCGCGACGATATTTGCGCATTGGGCCAGACACTGGCGGCGCATGACCTGTGCAAGGGCATCAAGCCGTTCCGCAAGAAGCATTATGTGCAGGCCGGGGTCGGCCATTACGGCGTGTTTTCCGGCAGGCGGTGGCAGACCCAGATCTACCCCATGGTGAAGAACACCATCCTGGCATCGGAATAGGCTAGCGGAAGATCGCGTTGAGACGCGCCGCCAGTGCATAGCCGCCACGGGCCATCTGATCGCGTGCGATGCGGGCCTGCGCCGTGGCTTCCACCTGCGACGGCGCGCGATGCGCATGGGGATAGATCTGATCGCGCGCGATGGCGGCCGAGGCTTGCGCCCAGGATGTGGGCGTTCCGGCCCCCAGCGCATCCTTGCGCGCGCGGGGCGTGGCGGCATCGAGCGCGCGGGCGATGGCGCGCGGATCGCGCCCCGACGCCACCACCATTTCGTCATCCCAGAAATGGTGCAGGGTGATGCGCTGGCCGCGCCAGCGCAGATACACACGGTTGCCGCCGCGATCGTCATTGTCGGCGGCATGCAGCGGCTGCTGGATGTCGGCGATGAAATGGATGAGGTATTTCAGCGCCTCGGCCTTCTGTTCGCGGGGCGCGGGGCCGCGCAACACCGCTTCCTGGCGCGCGATCTGGGCCACGATGCACGCGTCGCGCGGACAGTCGCGGCCCGCCCGATAGCGCATGTCGCCGCCGATCTTCAGGTTCACATAGTGCCAGGGGCCGGTATGCGGACGGGTGTCGCGAATCTCGTCGGCCCAGTTGGCCGAAAGCGCCATCATGGCCTCGGCCTCGCCCCCCAGAAGGCCCGCAACCTGTGCGCGTGCCTGCGG
>JAEZBK010000060.1 GCA_023427355.1 Pseudomonadota bacterium | reverse complement strand
CCCCCGACGAGATCACCGCCCTGCTCGACCTGGCCGAGACCTATGTCTGCCAGAACCAGGCCGCCGACAAGAAGACCGCCCTGCTCAAGGGCCGCACCCTGATCAACCTGTTCTTCGAGGCTTCCACGCGCACCCAGTCCAGCTTCGAACTGGCGGGCAAGCGCCTGGGCGCGGACGTGATGAACATGGCGGTGAAGACCAGCTCGGTGTCCAAGGGCGAGACGCTGGTGGACACCGCCAGCACGCTGAACGCCATGCGGCCCGACATCCTGGTGGTGCGGCACGAGAATGCGGGCGCGGCGGAGCTGTTGTCGCGCAAACTGTCCTGCAGCGTGATCAATGCGGGCGACGGCGCCCATGAGCATCCCACCCAGGCGCTGCTTGATGCGCTGACCATTCGCCGGCGGCTGGGCAGCTTCGAGAACCGCATCGTGGCGATCTGCGGCGACATCCTGCACTCCCGCGTGGCGCGTTCGAATTTGCGGCTCCTGGCCATGATGGGCGCGCGGGTGCGTCTGGTGGCCCCCGCCACGCTGTTGCCCGCCGATGCCGACCGCTTCGGCGTCGAGGTCTTCACCGACATGAAGGCGGGCCTGAAGGATGCCGATATCGTGATGATGCTGCGATTGCAGCTTGAGCGCATGGGCGGGGCCTTCATTCCCTCCAGCCGCGAATATTTCCGCTTCTATGGCCTGGACCGCGAGAAGCTGGCCTATGCCCGGCCCGGTGCGCTGGTGATGCATCCGGGCCCGATGAACCGGGGCGTCGAGATCGCCTCCGACATCGCCGATGACGTCGAGGTCAGCCTGATCGCCGAGCAGGTCGAGATGGGCGTGGCCGCGCGCATGGCCGTGCTGGATGCCCTGAGCAGGAGCCGCCCATGAAGCGGCGCATCGCCATCAAGGGCGCACGGCTGATGGACCCCGCCACCGGGCTGGACGTGAAGGGCGGGTTGCTGGTCGAGGATGGCCGCATCGCCGATATCGGCCCGCGCCTGTTCAACGACGCCGAGCCGAACGACCCCGAAGTGATTGACGCGCGCGGCTTGGTGCTGGCCCCGGGGCTGGTGGATGCCTGCGTCCATACCGGCGAACCGGGCGCGGAGCATCGCGAGACATTGGCCAGCGCATCGGAAGCCGCGGCGGCGGGCGGCGTCACCACCATGGCGGTGATGCCCACGACCAATCCGGTGATCGACGAGCCGTCGCTGGTGGATTTCCTGCTGCGCCGCGCCGCCGCCACCGCCAGGGTGCGCGTGGCCCCCGTGGCG
This sequence comes from Pseudomonadota bacterium, assembly GCA_023427355.1. Taxonomy (GTDB): domain Bacteria; phylum Pseudomonadota; class Alphaproteobacteria; order Micropepsales; family Micropepsaceae; genus Rhizomicrobium. The sequence goes on along the minus strand of JAEZBK010000060.1, from coordinate 3,860 downwards.
GCGCTGACGCGCGGGCGCGCGGGCGAGATCATGACCGAGATCGGCCTGTTGCGCGAAGCCGGCGCGGTGGCCTTCAGCGACGGCGAACGCACCATCGCCAATGCGCGGGTGCTGCGCCGGGCCATGGCCTATGCCGCCAATTTCGGCGCGCTGGTGATGGCCCATGCCGAGGAGCCGGAACTGACGGCCGGGACATCGGCGACCGAAAGCGAATTCTCCACCCGGCTGGGCCTGCCTGCCGCGCCCGCCATGGCCGAAGCGATGATCGTGGCGCGCGACATCGCCTTGGTGGAGCTGACCGGCGTGCGCTATCACTTCGCGCAGATTTCCACCCGCGCGAGCCTGGACCTGATCGTGGCGGCCAAGGCGCGCGGCCTGCCCATCACCTGCGGCGTCGCGGCCCATCACCTGGCGCTGAACGAGCTGGATGTCGGTTCCTATTACACCTTCCGCAAGGTGAAGCCGCCCCTGCGCCGCGAGGAAGACCGCGCCGCCATGGGGGACGGCGTGGCGACGGGTGCGATCGACGTGATCGTCTCCAGCCATGAGCCGCAGGGCGCGGACACCAAGCGCCAGCCCTTCGCCGTGGCCGCTGCCGGGACGGTGGGCCTGGAGACGCTGCTGCCGGTGGCGCTGGCGCAGCATCACAATGGCGCAGACCTGATGACGGTGCTGCGCGCCGTGACCGCGAACCCTGCGAAGCTGCTGAACCTGTCCGCCGGAACGCTGGCGAAGGGCGCGCCCGCCGACCTGGTGCTGTTCGATCCGGACGAGCCCTTCCTGGTCGAGGCGGACAAGCTGCGCAGCCGCGCCCGCAACACCGCCTTCGAGGGGCGCCGCCTGCAAGGCCGCGCGAAGATGACCTTCGTGGGCGGCGACGCCGTGTTCACGCGCAAAACGTCCTAGCGTTCACACGAGCCGGTTTGTGAACCGGCCAAGCCCTGCACGCGGGATAGCGCCGATCGGCGGGCCCGCTCAGGACGAGAGATTTGGTGACAGTTCCCGCAAAGGCTGGCATCGTCCGTGGCCATGGGGTTTCAACCTTTGTCATTCGACCTGCCGTCCATCGCAACGGCGCTGACGCTGGGCTATCTTCTGGGCTCTGTGCCCTTCGGGCTTTTCTTCGCCTGGATGTCCGGCGCGGGCGATGTGCGCAAGATCGGCTCGGGCAATATCGGCGCGACCAATGTGCTGCGCACCGGCAAGAAATGGGCGGCGGCGGCAACACTGCTGTGCGATGGCCTGAAGGGCGTGGCGGCCGTCAAGATCGCATTGCACCTGCCCATGGCCGGTGCGGAAATCTTCGCCGCGGCAGGCGCGGTGATCGGGCACATCTTTCCGGTATGGCTGCGGTTCCGGGGTGGCAAGGGCGTTGCGACCTTTCTGGGCGTGAGTTTGGCGCTGCACTGGATCGCCGGACTGGCCGTCGCCGCAAGCTGGCTGTTGATGGCCCTGCTGTTCCGCATCTCGTCCCTGTCGGCGCTGGCCGCCATCGCCCTTGCGCCCCTGTGGTTCCTGCTGCTGGATCACCCCAACTACGCGGCCGTCACGGCGCTGCTCGCCCTGCTGGTCATCGTCATGCACCACGCCAACATTCGCCGGCTTCTCAACGGCACCGAACCGCGTATCGGTTCGAAGGATAAAGGTTGAACGAACGCGACCGGCGCGACTGGCTGAGGCTGGCGCGCACCGAGAATGTCGGCCCCGTCACCTTCGGCGCCTTGCTGTTGCGCTATGGCGCGCCCGGCGCGGCGCTGGACGCCCTGCCCCAGCTGGCGGCGCGTGGGGGCAAGCGCGAATTCGTGCTGCCGCCCGAAGCGGAGATCGTCCGCGAGATCGAAACACTGGAGCGGATGGGCGGACGGTTCATCCTGTCCTGCGAGGCGGATTTTCCGGCGGGCCTTGCGGCGCTCGATCCGCCGCCGCCGGTGATCGCGGTGCTGGGCCATGCGCACCTGTTGCGGGCGGACATGGTCGCCATCGTGGGCGCGCGCAATGCTTCGGCGCTGGGGCGGCGTCTTGCCTTCACCCTGGCGCAGGAGCTGGGCGCGGCGGGCCTTGCCATCGCATCGGGCCTGGCGCGCGGCATAGACAGCGCCGCGCATGAAGCGGCGCTGCATACCGGCACCGTGGCGGTGGTGGCCGGTGGCGTGGACATCGTCTATCCGCCGGAGAACCAGGCGCTCTATGACGCCATTCGCGAGCGCGGCGCGATCATCAGCGAGATGCGCATGGGAGAGGCCCCGCAGGCGCGGCACTTCCCACGCCGCAACCGGCTGATCAGCGGATTGTCGCGCGGGTTGGTGGTGGTGGAGGCGGCGGAGCGTTCCGGCTCGCTCATCACCGCCAATTTCGCGCTGGAACAGGGCCGCGAGATCTTCGCCGTGCCGGGTTCGCCGCTGGACCCGCGCGCCGGGGGCTGCAACCGGCTGCTGCGCGAAGGCGCGACGCTGACCGAAAGCGCGCAGGATGTCCTGGCGGCGCTTGCGCCGATGCTGGGGCATGACTTCCGCGAGCCGGGCGGCGCGATGGGATCGGCGCCGCCGTCATCGCGCGCCTGGGAGGCCGAGGCCGACCGCATTCGCGCCCAGGTGGAAGAGGCGCTGGGCCCCGCCCCGGTGGGCGTGGACGACATCATCCGCCAGGTGGGGCGGTCGCATGGCGCGCCCGCCGAAGCGGTGCTTACCGTTCTGCTGGAACTGGAACTTGCGGGGCGCTGTGCCCGGCATCCGGGGAATCGGGTGTCCTGGACCTAGGACGGGCGACCAGGGACTGGGCTTCGAACTGCGCCAGTTCCAGCAGGTGGGCCAGCACCCCATGCCCCTGACGGGTGGCGATCTTGCGCAAAGAATCCAGCAGATCCGCCGTGTAGCGGGCGGTTTCAGGGGCCGACAGGGCCGCCAGTGCGGGCATGGCGGCGGCGGGACGGGGCTTTTTGAGGTCCTGGGTCATGCACCGGATCGCAATGAATTGCCGCTTTACCATAGGGGAGCGCCGGGTCGATTACAACCTTGGGTTATTTATTATGGTAAATAAGACCTTAAATACAATCTGCGGTATGCAGGCCCGGCCCGTCCCGGCGTTGACAGGCCGCGTGCGCTTCCATCAGTGTCCGCCGCCTTTGCCGCTGCCCGGCCTTGCGCCGCGATGGCGCCCACCCCAGATGAGCCCCTTCCCCCGAAGCGGCGCGCGCCAGATCAAAGAGTTCCGATGAACGTCCTCATCGTCGAGTCCCCGGCCAAGGCCAAGACGATCAACAAGTACCTGGGCGACAGCTATAAGGTGCTGGCCTCGTTCGGCCATATCCGCGACCTGCCGTCCAAGGACGGATCGGTGAAGCCCGACCAGGACTTCGCCATGCTCTGGGACGTGGATGCCCGGGCCCAGTCCAAGATTTCCGACATCGCCAAGGCCGTGAAGGGTGCGGACAAGCTGATCCTGGCCACCGACCCCGATCGCGAGGGCGAGGCGATTTCCTGGCACATCCTGGAAGTGCTGAAGGAAAAGAACCTGCTGAAAATGCCGGTGGAGCGTGTGGCGTTCAATGCCATCACCAAGACCTCCATCCTGGAGGCGATGAAGCATCCGCGCCAGATCGACACGGATCTGGTCGAGGCCTATCTCGCCCGCCGCGCGCTGGACTACCTGGTCGGATTCACCCTCTCGCCCGTGCTGTGGCGCAAGCTGCCGGGGGCGCGCTCGGCCGGGCGCGTGCAGTCGGTGGCGTTGCGCCTGATCGTGGAGCGCGAAGCCGAAATCGAGGCCTTCAAGCCCCAGGAATACTGGTCCATCGAAGCGGACCTGTCGGCGCAGGCGGGAAACTTCACCGCGCGGCTGGCGCAGCTTGACGGCAAGAAGGT
>JAEZBK010000051.1 GCA_023427355.1 Pseudomonadota bacterium | reverse complement strand
GCCATGCCGCGCGCGGCACGGGCGGGCCGCCCTCGCCTTCGATCACCAACCTCTACCTGGAAGGCGGAAACGCCTCGGTGGCGGATCTGATCGGCGACATCAAACAGGGCTTCTACGTCACAGAACTGATGGGCATGGGCGTCAACCCCGTGACCGGCGATTACAGCCGTGGGGCGGCCGGTTTCTGGATCGAGAATGGCCAGATCGCCTTCCCGGTGTCGGAAGTGACCATCGCGGGCAACCTGATCGAGATGTTCTCGAAGCTGGTTCCCGCCAGCGACCTGGAATTCCGCCACGGCACCAATGCCCCCACCGTGCGTATTGACGGGATGACCCTGGCCGGAGCCTGACCTTGTCCATGCAAGACGATCTCGCGCTGTTGGAGGCGGCCTGCCGTGCCGGGGGCGAGATCGCGCGGCGGCATTTCCAGCAGGGCTGCAAAAGCTGGAGCAAGCAGGGCGGCAGCCCCGTCAGCGAAGCCGACCTGGAAGTGGATGCGCATCTGCGTGCGGTGCTGACGGGGGCGCGGCCCGGCTATGGCTGGCTGTCGGAAGAAAGCGTGGACGACCTGGCGCGGCTGCGCCACGAGACGCTGTTCATCGTGGATCCGATCGACGGCACGGTCGCCTTCCTGAAGGGACGCGCGCATTTCACCGTCTGCGCGGCCGTGGTGACCAATGGGCGCCCGGTGGCGGGCGTGGTCTACAATCCCATGCTGGATCATCTCTATGCGGCGCGCGCGGGCGGCGGCGCCACCTGCAACGGCGCACCCATCCATGTCAGCGCGTGTCATGGCCTGACCGGCTGCGCGATCCTGGGCGACCGCACCATGCTGACCCGTCCGCCCTGGCCGCAGATGCGGGTGGAGACGCGCAATTCGGTCGCCTATCGCATGGTTCTGGTCGCCGATGGCAGTTTCGACGCCACGATCAGCCTGAGCGCCAAGCGGGACTGGGACCTGGCGGCGGCGGATGTCATCCTGCGCGAGGCAGGCGCGACCATCACAGACCGGCATGGCAAGGCGCTGGTCTTCAACGGGCCCGAAGCGGTCCAGCCGAGCATGGTGGCGGCAGGCTCACGTTTGCATGGAGAAATTCTGGCGCGCATTGCATAAATCCTGCGCAAGCGCCCGCCATGCGACAATGTGGGTGATAGAGATGGACGCCAAACGCGCTTGAATGCGCGGGCAATCCGAAGCGGACCTAACCCGATGGCCAAGAACCCGCCCCAGCAACTGCTGCACCTGGTGTTTGGCGGCGAACTGGTCAGTACCGAAGGCACCGAATTCAAGGACGTGTCGAAGCTCGACATTGTGGGCATCTATCCCAACTTTGCGCAGGCGCGCGCGGCCTGGGCGGCCAAGGCCCAGAGCACGGTGGACCAGGCGCAGATGCGCTATTTCGTGGTTCACATCCATCACCTGATGGATCCGGACGCCGATCACGACCACTAAACGTTTGCCGAACAAGGGCTTTTTCGCCCTCGCAAGGCGCGGCTGGCCCGTGCTAGACGGGCGCGATGCCATCGCCCACCGCCCCCCAAGCCGGTACAGGCCCGCTCAGCGCCGGCCAGGTGGTCGCGCGCCTGCTGCGCGATTATGTGCGGGACCAGTGGCACCTGTTCGCCTTGGGCGTGATGGCGCTTCTGCTGGCGGCGGCGGCGGGCGGATTGTTGCCGCAACTGGTCAAGCTGCTGCTGAAGCAGATTTTCGACAAGGGCGCCGAATCCTGGCTTCTGCCCCTGTCGCTGATCGCCTTCGCCACCATCGCGCTGCGGGCCATCGGCATGTTCGTGGGCCGCGCGCTGGTGGACACGCTGGGCGAGAGGGCGGTGGCGGCGGCGCAAGGCGACATGTTCCGCAGCCTGGTGCGGCGCGACCTGAGCGCACTGAACAATTTGCATTCGGGACAGTTCGTCTCGGGATTCCTCTATGATGCCACGCTGATGCGCGACGCCTTCACCCTGGGCATGGCGGCGATCTTCCTGGAGGCGACATCGCTGGTGCTGCTGCTGGGCTATGCGCTGTGGGTGAACTGGCAATTGTGCCTGGTGGCCCTGATCGCCACGCCGGCCGTCGCCTGGGCGATGGAGCGGCTGGGCGGTTCGATGCGCCGTGCCGCAACGCGCGGCATGCAGGAAACAGGCGATCTTTCGGTCGCCCTGTCGGAGGCGATGGATGCACGGCGCATCGTCAAGGCCTATGGCCTGGAAACGCATGTCGCTGAGCGGGTCGAGGCCAGCCTGAGCTCGCGGCTGAAGACGCTGTTGAAGGCGGTACGGTTGCGCGCCGCCGCCGCGCCGACCACCGAACTTTTCATGGGCGCCGTGATCGCGGTGATCCTGTATATCGCGGGCTGGCAGAGCCTGCATGCGGGACTGACCGCCGACAGCTTCGCAGGATTCCTGACCGCCCTGCTGCTGGCGCAGCAGCCGGTGCGCAATCTGAGCCAGCTTTGGCCCAGCGCCCAGCCGGGCATCGCCGCCGCCAACCGCATCTTCGCGCAGATCGACGCCCGCCCGGCCATCCTGGACGCGCCGGGTGCGGCGGAGCTGAAGGTGGCGCGCGCGCCCCAGGGCGGGGCGGTGCGCTTTTCCCATGTGCGCTTTTCCTACCAGGGTGGCGGCGACAGCGCGATCACGGGCCTGGACATGGACATCCCGCCCGGCAGCAAAGTGGCGCTGGTCGGCCCTTCGGGCGCGGGCAAGAGCACCATCTTCAACCTGCTGCTGCGTTTCTACGAGATTGATGGCGGGCAGGTGACGATTGACGGCTCGGATATCCGCAGTGTCACGCTGGCCAGCTTGCGTGCCAATATTGCGCTGGTGACACAGGAAGCGATCCTGTTCGACGAAAGCGTGGCCGACAATATCGCGCTGGGCAAGACGGGGGCGACGCGCCAGGAAATAGAGGCGGCGGCGCGCGATGCCGCCGCGCATGACTTCAACATGGACCTGGCCCCGGGTTTTGACACCAAGGTGGGCGAAGGCGGGCTCAAGCTGTCGGGCGGTCAACGCCAGCGCATCGCCATCGCCCGCGCCATGCTGAAGAACGCACCCATCCTGCTGCTGGACGAAGCGACCAGCGCGCTGGACACGCAATCCGAACGCCAGGTGCAGGAGGCGCTGTCGCGGCTGATGCATGACCGGACCACCATCGTTATCGCGCACCGGCTTTCGACCGTGCTGGATGCGACGCGCATCTATGTGCTGGACAAGGGCGGCGTCGTCGAGGCGGGCACCCATGCGGAGCTGTTGGCGAAGGGCGGCCTGTATGCGGGGCTTTACAACCATCACAACCTCGACGGGGCCGCATGATGCGGCAACCTGTGGGGTTGAAGGCCTGGTGGTGGATCGCGCGCGCGCTGGAGCCACTGGCGCCGCTGTTGCTGCGCCAGCGCGCGGCCCGCGGCAAGGAAGACCCGTCGCGGCGTGGCGAAAGGTTGGGCCAGCCATCGCGTGCGCGCCCCCAAGGCCCGCTGGTGTGGGTGCATGGCGCCAGCGTGGGCGAGAGCCTGTCGGCCCTGCCGCTGGTCGAACAGTTGATGGCGGATGGGTTCTGCGTCCTGGTGACCAGCGGCACCGTCACCAGCGCCACAATCCTGGCGCAACGGCTGCCCGTGGGCGCGATCCATCAGTATGTCCCGCTGGACCTGCCCGGCGCGGTGACACGGTTTCTCGATCACTGGAAGCCGCAGGCGGGCCTGTTCGTGGAATCGGACCTGTGGCCCAACCTGATCGGTGCAGCCAAGGCGCGCGGCGTGAAGCTGGCGCTGGTCAATGCGCGTATCTCCGAGAAATCCGCGGCGGGCTGGAAGCGCGCGCCGAAGATGGCGGCCGCCCTGTTGGGCACGTTCGACATGGTGCTGGCGCAAGACGAAGAGATTGCCACGCGGTTCCGCGAGCTGCAGGCGCGCAACGTCACCATGGTGGGGGGCCTGAAGGCCGATGCACCGCCGCTGGGGGCCGATCCGGCCGCCCTGGCGGCAATGCAGGAGATGATCGCGGGCCGGCCCGTGCTGGTAGCCGCCCAGACCCATGAAGGCGAAGACGAGACCATCCTGCCCGCGCACGATTTGTTGCGTGCGCAATTCCCCGACCTTCTGACCGTCATCGTGCCGCGCCATCCGGCGCGCGGGGCCGCCATCGCCATGCTGTGTGGCGCGCGCGGCGCCGCCCGGCGGGCGCTGGGCGATGTCATCACACCCGCCACATCGGTCTATGTCGCCGATACGCTGGGCGAAATGGGATTGTTCTATCGGTTGGCGCCCTTCTGTTTTCTGGGCGGATCGCTGGTGCCACTGGGCGGGCACAATCCGCTGGAGCCCGCGCTGCTGAACTGCGCCGTGCTGGCGGGACCGCATCGCGACAACGCTCGTGCGGCCTTTGCCGCGGTGCTGGGCGCACAGGGTTTCGGAATGGTGGTTTCCAGCGCCGATATCGCGCGGGAGGCGGCGCGGCTTCTGGCCGATCCGGCCGCAGCGGCGATGGCGGGCGAAGCGGCGCGCAGCGGCGCGGTCACGCTGCAGGGCGCGGTGGGGCGCTCCGTAGCGTTGCTGAAGGAGATGCTCGATGCGCGCGCCTAGCTTCTGGCGTCATCGCGGGTTTCTTGCCCGGCTATTGTCACCGCTGGGGGCACTCTACAGCCTGTCCGTGGCGCTGAAGTCCAAATACGCCAAGCCCTATCGTGCGTCCATGCCGGTCGTGTGCGTGGGCAACCTGACGGCAGGCGGCAGCGGCAAGACCCCCGTCGCCATCGCGGTGACGGAAATGCTGAAGGCGCGGGGGCGCAAGCCGGTCTTCCTGTCGCGCGGCTATGGCGGCAAGGAATATGGCCCCGCCATCGTCAGGCCGCACCACACGGCGCGGCAAATGGGGGATGAACCGCTGCTGCTGTCGCGCAGCGCTCCCGTGATCGTGGCCCGCGATCGTGCGATTGGCGCGGCGCTGGCCAGCGACGAGAAGGCCGATGTCATCGTGATGGATGACGGCCACCAGAATTTCGCGCTGGGCAAGAACTTGTCCATCGTGGTGGTGGATGGCGCCAGCGGGTTCGGCAACGGCATGGTGATCCCGGCGGGCCCCTTGCGCGAGCGCGTGGCCCAGGGCCTGAAGCGCGCCGATGCAGTGGTCGTGATGGGGCATGGCAATCCCAATCTGTGCGGCTATGCCGGGCCGGTGCTGCGCGCCCATCTGGAGCCGCTGCCGCATGACCTGGCGGGGCGCAAGGTCTTCGCCTTTGCGGGGATCGGCCGCCCGCAGAAATTCTTCGACACGCTGCGCAACATCGGCGCTTTCGTCGAGGGGACGCAGGCCTATGCCGACCATTATTTCTACAAGTCCGAAGACCTTGCGACCCTGGCCTCGCTGGCGCGGATGAAGAATGCGCAACTGGTGACGACCGAGAAAGACCTGGTGCGCATCGAAGCGGCGCGGCGCGACGGCATCGTCGCACTGGCGGTGCGGGCGCGGTTTGAAAATTCCGCCGCGCTGGAACAATTGCTTGCCGGGATCGCGCCATGACGCTGCGCGAAAGACTGCGCTATGGCGCCGAGGCGGGCATCTTCTTTTTCTTCATGGGGCTGTTCCGGTTGTTGCCGCTGGATACCGCTTCGGCCCTGGGCGGTTGGATCGGCCGCACCATCGGGCCCCTGCTGCCGCCGGACCGTACCGCGCGGAGCAATCTGGCAGCGTCGCTCCCGGAAAAGAGCGAAGCCGAGCGCGACGCCATCCGCATGACCATGTGGGACAATCTGGGCCGGGTGGTGGCGGAATATCCGCATCTGGCGCAGTTCTCTCCGCTGGGCGACAATCCGCGCGTCAAATGCACCTTCCTGGTGGATGCCAAGCCCGGCACATTCCCCAATGGCCTGATGTTCGTCTCGGCCCATTTCGCCAACTGGGAAATGATGCCGATCACGGCCCATCAACTGGGCTATGACGGCGCGACGCTGGTGCGCCCGCCCAACAATCCGTTCGTTGCGCGCTATATCGAGCGGCAGCGCGGCATCAATGGGCCGAAGGCGCAGTTCGCCAAGCAGAATGCAGCGCGGCGGATGCTGGCCCAGCTGCGGGGCGGCAAGGCGCTCTACATCCTGATCGACCAGAAGAACAATGAAGGCGTGCCGGTGCCTTTCTTCGGGCGCGATGCCTGGACCACGCCTGCTGCCGCCGCCTTCGCGCTCAAGCTGAATTCGCGCATCGTGGTGGCGATGAACCGCCGCGTGGGCGGGGCGCATTTCGAGACCACCGTTCATCCCGGCCCCGATTTCACGCCCAGCGGCGACGAGGCCGCCGATATCCAGCGCCTGACCGCACTGCTCACGGCGCAGATCGAGGACCTGGTGCGCGCCGATCCGGGCCAGTGGCTGTGGATCCATCATCGCTGGCCGCGCGCGAAGGATTTCGCGCAGATGACGCCCAAGGCCTAGAGCCTAAAGCGATGCGGGCGCCGGGGTTCGCGTCGAACGCGACGGGTCGAGCCGCACCTGGAACCAGTTCATCGCCCAGTGCAGATGCGGGCCGGTCGAGCGCCCGGTGGCGCCGATATGGCCGATCACCTGCCCGCGCCGGACAATATCGCCCGCGCGCACCATACGCGCGGACTGATGCAGATAGGCGGTGGTGACGCCCTGCCCGTGATCCAGCAGCGTGAAGCCGCCATTGACGAAATGGTCGTCGCTGATCTTCACCACCGCATCGGCGGGGGCGCGGATCGGCGTGCCGGTGGGCGCGGCCATGTCCACGCCATAATGCGGCGAGCCGGGAATACCATTGTTGATGCGGCGGCTGCCAAACACGCCGGAGAGAATCCCCGGCGCGGGCCAATCGAAGCCATTGAGAAAATCACTGCCCGGCGTGTCGTCGAGACGGGCGAGGAATATCTGTTCGGCCTCGCGGTTGATGCGCGCGGTGTCTTCGGGATTGGGCGTGACGGTGGCCTGCGGCAGGCCATTGACGCGCTGCTCGTCATATTTGCGCGACCGGGGCGTGAAGGAACGGCTGTCGCCGCCCCCTTCGGGATAGCGCACGGTGACAAGGCTGGCGCCGGTCTGGTCGGGGCCGAAGCCGAAGGTGAAACGGCCTTCGCGCGTGACATGAAGGGGACGGCCATCCAGCGCCACCAGCGAACCGGGCGGTGCGCTGCCCAAGGCGAGAGACCCCTGCTCCATCGCGCCGGTGACGGAAAAGCGCGGCGGCATTTGCGCGCGCGCGGGAAGGTTGGCGGCGAGCGCTGCAAGCCCCGCGACGAAGCCGCGGCGCGTCGTCATTTGGGCACCAGGCCCTTTTCCTGCATCCGCGCCGTGGCGACGCGGGGATTGGCATAAGCCTCCTGCAGGTCCACGCTCCAGTAGCGCAGCGCCTCCAACGGAATATGCGTCCCGGACACGGCGCAGACGACATAGGCGCCCGGTGTCAGCACCTCATACTCGCCGTCATGATAGGCAAGACGGGCCATGCCGCCCTTGCCGTCGAGTTCCATCTTGTTCATGGCCTCTTTCTAGCGCGGGGGCGGTCAGAAAAGCGAGCCCTGGCCGGTGCCGGGCTTCTTGGGTTTTGCGGGTTTGCCGCCCGTTCCCGCCGCAATCGCCCCGGCCTCGCCATCGGAAAATACCAGCGCCAGGCTTTCGCCGGATTTGACCGCGGCGGCGCTGCGGCGCAGCTTGCCATCCTCGCCGCGCACCAGCGCATAGCCGCGCGCCAGCACCGCGCGATAGGAGATGCTGTCCAGCACCCGCGCCGCCAGGTTGAGTTTCTGCGCTCCGGCGTGGTGGCGGGCGCGGAAGGCGCGCAGGGCGCGCGCGTCCAGCAGGACCAGACGCTCCCGCGCTTGCTCGATACGCGCGGTGATCATGCGCGGGCGCAGCAGCGCGGCGGTCTTCGCCAGTTCGGCGCCATGGGCCACCAGGTTGCGCCGCAGCGCCCCGGACAATTTCTCTGCCGCCGCATCGAAACGCTGGCGGGGCTGGGCGAACAGGGCTTCGGGCCTGGGCAGGATGCGCGCCAGTTGCGACAGGTGGCGGCGGCGGTCTTCCATGGCCTTGGCGAAGCAGCGCAACGCGCGACGCTCCATGTCCAGCGTCGTGGCGAGGAGGTCGGTGCGCACGGGCACCGCCAGCTCGGCGGCGGCGGTGGGCGTGGGCGCGCGCATGTCGGCGGCGAAATCTATCAGCGTGGTGTCGGTCTCATGTCCAACCGCCGAGATCAGCGGAATGGTGCTGGCGGCGGCGGCGCGCACCACCGCCTCATCGTTGAAGGCCATCAGGTCTTCCAGGCTGCCGCCACCGCGCGCCACGATCAGCAGGTCGGGACGCGGCAGCTTGCGCCCATCCATCGCATTGAATCCGACGATCGCCGCTGCGACTTCCGCCGCCGCCTTTTCGCCCTGTACCGCCACGGGCCAGAGCAGGACGCGGCGGGGGAAGCGCGCATTCAGGCGGTGCATGATGTCACGGATCACCGCCCCGGTGGGCGAGGTGATGACGCCGATCACCTCCGGCAGGAAGGGCAGCGTCTTCTTGCGGCTGCTGTCGAACAGGCCTTCGGCCAGAAGACGCTTGCGGCGGTCCTCCAGCATCGCCATCAGCGCCCCCGCGCCGGCCAGCTCGATCTGTTCGACGATCAACTGGTAACGCGACGAGCCGGGATAGGTGGTGACGCGGCCCGTGCAGATGACGTCCATCCCCTGTTCGGGGCGAAGACGCATCGCGCGCGCCGACTGCTTCCAGATGATGGCGTTGAGGACGGCCTTTTCGTCCTTGAGGTCGAAATAGACATGGCCGGAGGCGGCGGCCTTGAGGCCGGAAATCTCGCCGCGCACCCGCACCAGGGGAAAGCCCTCCTCCACCGCGCGGCGGATGGCCCCCGACAGCTCGCTGACGCTGAATTCCGGCAGGTTGGTGGCGGGATTATGGGTTGTTTCGCTCATGGCCGGGGGATGATACAGGACCGCCAGACCAATTGGGAAATGACAGATGCGGGTTCTGCTGGTGGGATCGGGCGGCCGGGAACATGCCTTGGCCTGGAAACTGGCCCAAAGCCCCTTGCTGACCAGGCTTTACTGCGCTCCCGGCAATGCGGGCATCGCGGACGTGGCGCAATGCGTGCCGATACCGGCCACGGACTTTCCGGCGCTGG
>JAEZBK010000005.1 GCA_023427355.1 Pseudomonadota bacterium | reverse complement strand
GCCTTGAGGCGGGCGCGATCGTCCGCCGAAGCCTCGCCCAGGATCGGCCCGGCCTCGCAGGAGAACTGGAACAACTGGCCGGTCTTCTTGCCCTGCAATTCGATCACATCGTCCACGCCGAAACTGGCATCGGCCAGCATGTCTATGATCTGGCCGCCAATCATGCCGACATGCCCGGAGGCTTCGGCCAGCCGCAGGACAAGGGCGGACCGCACTTCGGCATTGGCGTGGGTGTCGCGGCCGGCCAGGAACTCGAAGGCGATGGTGAGCAGCGCATCGCCCGCCAGGACCGCCGTCATCTCGTCGAAGGCGATATGGGTCGTGGGGCGGCCCCGGCGCAGATCGTCTTCATCCATGCAGGGCAGGTCGTCATGAACCAGGGAATAGGTATGCAGCGCCTCGATCGCGGCACCGACGCGCAGGGCGCGGGCATCGGGGACGCCGAACAGCCGGGCCGATTGCAGGACCAGGAAGGGACGCAGCCGCTTGCCGCCGGCCTGGATGGCATAGCGCATCGCTTCCTGGACCCGGGCCTGGCGGCCATGCGGCCGGGGCAGCATCGCATCGAGCGCGGCATCCACCAGGCCGGCCGATTCGGCGATGGCGGCCTTGAGGGCGGCGGCGTCATAGGCGCGGGTGGTGCTGGACACTGGTCTGATCCGTGGCTGTGGGCGGGCCCGGCTCTGCGGGGAACCGGCGGGAAAGCCGCTTTTAGCCCCGTTGCGGCCAAATCCGCCAGTCCCGGGGGCGATATCGGCTAACCCCTTTTCGCAACGCGGCTATTCCGCCACAGAGCAGGGCGGTTAAGGGTTGCGGGCAAGGCTGCGATGCAGGACAATGCTGCATTGCGGTCAGCTTTGGGTTATAGCCCGCCGCCAACGCTGTTCGGGACCTTCCATGCGCGTCATCCTTGCCCAGCCTCGCGGCTTCTGCGCCGGCGTCGTCCGCGCCATAGATATCGTGGAAAAGGCGCTCGATAAGTACGGACAGCCCGTCTATGTGCGCCACGAGATCGTGCACAACAAGCATGTCGTGGAGTCGCTGAAGAACAAGGGCGCGCGCTTCGTCGAGGAACTGGACGAGGTGCCCGAGGGCGCCGTCACCGTTTTCTCCGCCCATGGCGTGCCGCTGTCGGTGGTGAACACCGCCAAGGATCGCGGCCTGCCCGTGCTGGACGCGACCTGCCCGCTGGTGTCGAAGGTGCACAATCAGGGCAAGCGTTATGTCGCCCATGGCCGCACGCTGATCCTGATCGGTCATGCCGGCCATCCGGAAGTCGAAGGCACGATGGGCCAGGTCGGCGCGCCGGTGACCCTGGTGCAGGACGAGGCCGAGGTGGATGCGCTGACCATCCCCACCGACACGCCTGTGGCCTATATCACCCAGACCACGCTTTCGATTGACGATACCAAGGGCATCATCGCCAAGCTGAAGCAGCGCTTCACCGACATTGTCGGCCCCGAAACATCCGACATCTGCTACGCCACGCAGAACCGCCAGACCTCGGTGCGCGAACTGGCCAAGCTGGCCGACGTGATCCTGGTGGTGGGGGCGGCCAATTCGTCGAACTCCAACCGCCTGCGCGAGATCGGCATCGAGGAAGGCCTGCCGTCCTATCTGATCAATGACGGCAGCGAGCTGAAGCCGGAATGGGTCAAGGGCAAGAAGGTGATCGGCCTGACCGCGGGCGCCAGCGCGCCGGAAGAACTGGTGCGGCACGTGATCGAGGCGCTGGAGCGCATCGAGCCCGTGACCGTCGAAACCATGGACGGCAAGAAGGAACATATCGAGTTCCGCCTGCCCGCCGAACTGAGGGCTTAACGCGATGGCTTCCCTTCCCCTGATGCAGGCCGCCAAGATCGGCGCCTATGTGATGAAGAAGGAATTCTCGGGCCAGAAGAAGTACCCGTTGGTGCTGATGCTGGAGCCGCTGTTCCGCTGCAACCTGGCCTGCGCCGGCTGCGGCAAGATCGATTATCCCGATGACATCCTGAACCAGCGCCTGTCGGTGCAGCAGTGCATGGACGCCATCGAGGAATGCGGCGCCCCCGCCGTTTCCATCGCGGGCGGCGCGCCCCTGCTCCATCGCGACATGCCCAAGATCGTCGAGGGCTATATCGCGCGCGACAAGTTCGTGATCCTGTGCACCAACGCGCTGCTGCTGGCCAAGAAGATCGACCAGTACAAGCCGCATCCGAACTTCACCTGGTCCATCCACCTGGATGGCGACAAGGTGATGCACGACAAGTCGGTCTGCCTGGATGGCACCTATGACAAGGCCGTGGCCGCCATCAAGATGGCCAAGGAACGCGGCTTCCGCACCCAGATCAACTGCACCCTGTTCGACGGCGCCGATCCCGCGCGCACCGCCGCCTTCTTCGACCTGATGATGGAGATGGGCGTGGACGGCATTACCGTTTCGCCCGGCTATGCCTATGAGCGCGCCCCAGACCAGGAGCACTTCCTGAACCGCGAGCGCACCAAGAACATGTTCCGCGAAATCCTGAAGCGGGGCCGTGGCGGCAAGGCCTGGGATTTCACCAATTCCACCCTGTTCATGGACTTCCTGGCGGGCAACCAGACCTATGAATGCACGCCCTGGTCCATGCCGCTCTACACCGTGTTCGGCTGGCAGAAGCCTTGCTACCTGCTGGGCGAAGGCTATGCCAAGACCTTTACCGAGCTGATGGAAGGCACGGAGTGGGAGAAGTATGGCGTCGGCAAGTATGAAAAGTGCGCCGACTGCATGGTCCATTGCGGCTTTGAAGGCACCGCCGCCAAGGACATGCTGAAGAACCCGCTGAAGGCGCTGCCGATCATGCTGCGCGGCATCAAGACCGAAGGCCCGATGGCGCCGGACATTGACCTGTCGAACCAGCGCCCGGCGGAATACAGCTTCTCCCAGCATGTGGAGAAGAAGATGTCAGAGATTCACGCCGCCAAGGCCCGGGCCGCCGAGACCGCGTCCCAGACGGCCACGGCAGCGGAGTAACGCCTTAAAGGCCCTGGACGAGCCCCTGCCCGTGCGGATCAGCGCGGGCAGTTGCAGGGGATTTTTCACCAGCGACCAGAGTACGCGGGCGGTGGAAATGCCGCCGTCCGGCTGCATCGCGACCAGCGCGGCGGGCGGCAGGGCGTGGGCGGCGCTGTCGGAGATCACGCGCATCACCGCCAAAGGCAGGCCGCGCCTGGCGGCGAAGCGGGCGGCGACCTGGCTTTCCATATCCACCACCAGCGCGCCGCCGGAAGCATGGAACAACGCGGCCTTGGCCGCGGCACTGTCCAGCACCACCTGGCTGCCCGCCACCCCGCCCTGATGGGTGGCGCCGGTGCGGGCAGCCAGCAGCACGCGCCAGTTGGAATCACAGACGAAGATGTCGGGCCCGGCGACGACATGCTCGCCGATCACCACGTCGCCCACTTTCAGAAGGGGCGAGAGGCCGCCACCCAGGCCGATGGAGATGACGCCGGTGATGTCGCCATGCAGGGCATCGAGTTTCTGCGCCAGCCCCGCCGCATCGCCACCGCCCGCCACCGCGATCACGCCATCGGTACCGGCGATTTCGGCTTCGCGGGTCAGGCCGCAGACGGCGAGGATGGTCACTGTGTTTCTCTCACAAGCCGTACTCGACGCGGCGCGAATTGCCGGACTTGAGATTGCGATAGCGTGCCAGCGCCCAGAGCGGGAAGAAGCGCGGATAGCCATGATAGTTGAGATAGAAGACGCGCGGGAAGCCGCCGCCGGTGTAATGCGCCTGGGTCCACAGGCCGTCCTGCTCCTGCCGGTCGGTCAGCCACTTTATGCCGCGCACCAGCGCAGGATCGTCCACCCGGCCCGCCGCCATCAGGCCCAGCAGCGCCCACGCCGTCTGGGACGCGGTGGAAGGGGCGGGTTCATATTCCTTGTAGTCGAGCTTGTAGCTGTTGCAGTCCTCGCCCCAGCCGCCATCCGGATTCTGGATGGCGAGAAGCCAGTCGGCGCCGCGTTTCATCGCGTCATCGTCAGGCCCCACGCCCGCGCCATTGAGGCCCGCCAACGCCGACCAGGTTCCATAGATGTAATTGACACCCCAGCGGCCCCACCAGGAACCGTCCTCACGCTGGGTCTTGCGCAGATACTCCACGCCCTCTTCCAGGCGGGGGCCGCCGTCGCCCAACTGGGCCAGCATGCCGACGCAGCGGCCCGACACGTCTTCGGTCGGCGGATCGAGCAGCGCGCCATGATCGGCGAAGGGAATATTGTTGAGGTAGAAATAGCTGTTGTCGGCGTCGAAGGCGCCCCAGCCGCCGCCCTTGGATTGCAGGCCTTCGACCCATTCGCGGCCCCGCGCGATGGGCTCCGCATTGGCGGGAGCGATGCCGGCCTTGGCAGCGCGGTCCATCGCCATCACCACCACGGCGGTGTCGTCGAGATCGGGATAATGGTCATTGCGATACTGGAAGGCCCAGCCACCCGGGCGGACATCTGGCTTTTCTTCCGCCCAATCCCCTTTCACGTCCAAAACCTGCAAGGGCTTGAGCCAGGCCAAGCCGCGCGCCACGGCGGCATCGGCGCGCGGATCGCGGGCTTCCATCAGGGCGTGGGCCACCAGCGCCGTATCCCAAACCGGGGAGACGCAAGGCTGGCAATAGGCTTCCGTCTCCTTCACCACCAGCAGAAGCTCCACCGACTTGCGGGCAATGACGTAGTCGGGATGGTCCTTCGGGTAGCCCAGCAGATCGTACATCATCACGCTGTTGGCCATGGCGGGATAGATGGCACCCAAACCGTCCTGGCCGTTCAGGCGCTCGGTGGTCCAGACGCGGCATTTCTCGATGGCGCGATCGCGCGGCCCTTGCGGCCACTGCACCTTCTTCAGGACACGGTCGAGCATGGTGAAGAAGGCCGACCAGTATCGGTTCTGGTGCGGGGCGCGCGGATTGGCGGCAGGCACGCCCGCCACGAACAATTCCGGCACATGGATGCCGCGCGGATTGCGCGCCAGCGGTTGCTTCGCGCACAGCACCAGCAACGGCACGATCACGGTGCGCGCCCAGTAACTCATCTTGGACAGATGCACGGGGAACCAGCGCGGCAGCAGGATCAGCTCAGGCGGGACGGTGGGAACATCATTCCAGGAACATTCGCCATACAGCGCCAGAAGGATGCGGGTGAAGACATTGGCCTTGATAGCGCCACCGCGTTCGCGAATTGCGTCGCGGGCGCGGACCATGTGTGGCGCATCGATGTCGTCGCCGATCATCTTGAGCGCAAAATAGGCCTTCACCGTCGCGGAGATGTCGAAAGCGCCGTCATGGTAGAGCGGCCAGCCGCCATGGTCACCCTGGATGCGGCGCAGATAGTTGCCGATCTTGCTTTCCAGCGCGAGGTTGGGCGTTTCGGCAAGGTAATGCACCAGCAGCACATATTCGGCCGGGATGGTGGCGTCGGCTTCCAGTTCATAGACCCAGTGGCCATCGGGCCGCTGTTCGCGCAGCAGGCCATCGGTGGCGGCCTGGATGGCCGCTTCCAGTTCAGGCGTGTTCACGGGCGCGTTCATGGCAGCGATTATACTTGCAGATGCTTCAGCGCCAAACGTGCGGCTGTCTCGCCGGAGCGAATGGCGCCTTCGATGGTGGCGGGAAGGCCGGTATCAGTCCAGTCGCCCGCCAGCAGGATATTGCGGATGGGACCGCGCGTGCCGGGGCGCTTGGCATCCTGTTCCGGCGTGGCGGCGAAGGTGGCGCGCTTTTCCTTCACGATCTGCCAGGGCGGCATGGGATCTTCGATCCGCATCGCCTTTTGCACATCGGCCCAGATGCGGGCAGCCAGCGCTTCGCGGTCCTCGTCCACCAGTGCATCGGCGGCGGACGTGGTGGTGGAGATGCGGTCCGGGAAGCAGAAAATCCATTCCGCCGAACCGCCGATCACGCCCAGCATGGCGGGGGAAGCGGGTGGTGGCGAAATCTTGAAATGTGCATTGACGATGGCCCGGAAGTCGTCGGGCGCAGCAAGAC
>JAEZBK010000315.1 GCA_023427355.1 Pseudomonadota bacterium | reverse complement strand
TGTTCTCCATCGCGCCCATGTTGAAGGCGCTGACGGCCACGATCATGAAGATGTCCAGGTCATATTCGCGACCATAAGCCTCTTCATCCCATTTCATGGATCGCTTCAACGCGCCCATTGCATACTGCGCGCGGGGCTCATTGCCATGCTCGACGAAAATCTCCAGCGCAATGCTGCGTCCCGTCATGGTGGTGAAGCTGTCTCGGATCGAGCCCAGGTCTCCTGCCACCAGCGCGAAGAGGTAAGACGGCTTGGGGAAGGGGTCGTGCCACACCGCAAAGTGCCGCCCGCCTTCCAGCGGCCCCGCCTTGACGCGATTGCCGTTGGACAGCAGCACCGGATATTGCTGCCGGTCTCCCTCGATGCGCACCGTGAAGACCGACAGATTGTCCGGGCGGTCAAGGAAGTAGGTGATGCGGCGAAAGCCTTCGGGCTCGCATTGCGTACAGAACATGCCCCCCGACTGGTAAAGCCCCTCCAGGGCACTGTTGGAGGCCGGGGCGATCTGGCTGACGATTTCCAGCGTGAAAGCATCAGGCACCGAAGTGATGGTCAGGCTCTTGTCATCCAGAAGATACTCGCCCGCCGACAATGTGCGTCCATTCAACGTCACCGACAGTAGCGTCTGATCCTCGCCATCCAGCCGCAGCGGCGCATCCGCCGCGCCCTTGCGCGCGATCACCAGCCTCGACGCCACCTTTGTCGCTTCTGGCTCCAGCACGAAATCCAGATGTACCGTCTCGATGCGGAAATCCGGGGCGCGATAGTCTGACAGATGGATGGTGCGGGGATCTTCGGTACGCATGGCGATTCTCTGCAGGGCGGATGGCGACGTTACCGGGATTTCCCGCCAATCGCCATCATGGGATCAGGAAGCGCGCAGCCGTGCCGCCCGTTCCCTTGTCACAGGATGGGAGCCCAGCAGGCTGGGCATGCATTGCGCCCTGGCGCACATTTTCGCTTCGATCCGGTCCAGTATGTCGGCCAATGGCGCCGGGCTTTGCCCCATGCGCCGCATCAGCGCCGCTGCGTCGTCATCGGCCTCGGTCTCGAATGTCCGTGAATAGGCCGATTGCAGCAGGATGCCCGGCAGGATTACCGCGATCTGCCCCACTTGGCTGATGTCGCCAGTGATGAAAGCCACCGCCGCCGGCACGAGCGAAGCCTGATAGATGCGCTGCAAGCCATGGGTGCGGTCCACATGGGCCATCTCATGGGCGAAGATGCCCTGCAGTTCCGCGCCCTTGTGCGCAAAGGCGACAAGCTGGTCGGTGGCCACGATGGCGCCGTCGGGCAGGGCGAAGGCGTTGGGGCCAATGGCGGGCGCATGGCGCAGCAGCAGGCGATACCCGTCCTGTCCCCTTGGCGCTTTGCGTGCAACCTCACGGAACAGCGCCTCTATGGCCGCCCGTCGTGCAACAGGCAGACGCGAGGGCTGGAGCAGGCGGCCATCCAGAATGCTCAATGTCTGCTGCGACGACAGGCGTGCGACCCTGTCCGGTGTGTGGCGCGCCATTGCGCCCGCTGCCCAGGGGGCGCCATAAAACGCGAAGGTGGTGATTGCAGCCATGGCCAGAAGGAGGGAAGCCAGGACCGCACGCCAGGATTTCTCCAGCCGGTGGATGATGCCCCGGGGCGCGAGCATGGCGTCAATCGCGTCATTGTCGGACGTTTCAAAGCAGCCGCCATCGGCAAAGGCCAGCTTGCGCGGCAGGTTGCCCAGCCGGGCGGTCGCGCGCACATCGCGCCGCGCGGCCTGCACGATCAGTCCCGTGCCCTCCACGACCAGGCTCTCGCCGTCTGCCGAGACTGCAAGATGGGCGGGAACACAGTGCGCCGAACCTGGCGGAAAATAGCGTCCCGCTACCTGCACCTGATGGCCTATAGGCTGAAATCGAAATCGAAGAAGCCCGCCACTTCCTCGCCGACCGCGCTGTCGGCGCGCGCATAGCTGCCGATATACTGGTTGGTGTCGGCAGGGCCATGCACCACGATATGCTCCGCCAGATAGCGCGCATGGCGCACATGCGCCCAGGGTGAAAACAATCCCAGCGTCAGAACGATCAGCACCAGGTTGCTGAACAGGATCCAGCACACCATCAACGGGGACAGCGTGGACTGCAGCCGTGCACTGTTGCCCAGGCTGGTGCCGTTGACCGCCAGGTTCAGCACCATCGTGCCCACAAAGGCCTGCATGAACAGCAGCACCAGTATGTATGCCATGGCGACGAGGAGGAATACGCCCACCATCATGGGCGACGGTTCAGGCGGCGTGCCATCGGGGCCGGGCTGGAATTGCGCCGTGATTGCCATCGGATCCATTCCCGACAGGCTGAAGGCAATGCCCACCGCTGCCATGCCGCCCAGCACAATGCAGATTCCCGCCAGGTAAATCAGGTACATCGCCCCGCCCGGCATCTGCGTCTCGAATTGCTGGCCGCCAAAGCTCTGGGCGTTGATCTGGTAGTAATAGCGGGCCCGATGCGCGAGCGGCCATGTGGTGAACAGGGTAGCCACTGCCAGCAGCGGCCAGGCGATGAAGGCCTTGAAGGCGCCGCCATAGGTGCCGTGGAAGTCGAACCGGATGTTTCGATAGCTGGTGTTGCGGGCATTGAAGCGCAGGCTGCTCATGATCAGCCATGGCGCCGCGATGAGAAAGACCGCCACCCACGCGACCGCCGTCACCGGGGCGAACGAGGCGGAAATGGAATAGGCCAGCAACAGCCCCAGTGCGATCAGCCGTCCGATCAGGATGCGCAGTGGCTGGCCGTGATATTCGAAATTGTGTCCGGCGATGAAGGTGTTGCCGTGGAAGTAACGCTTGTTGCGCACCTTCGCCCAAGCACTATAGATGCCTAGCGTCACGATCGTCAGCGCCAGGTTGACGATCCAGATCTTGAAATATTCGCCGCCCGACCCCTCGAAGCGCACGTCATGGCGCACGCGGTCCGATATTGTTTCCATGGAAGCCCCCACCCCCTGTTTGCCGGGATCATGGCATCAATGGAGATATGCGGCCAGTGCTGGAAGCCGGTTATCAGCCACGTCCCTTGACGTGCGCGAGAATATCCTGCGCCTGGTGTGCGAGCTCGGCCAGAGCATCCGGCATCTCTTCGCCCGACTTGCGCACCCACTCCACAAGTCCTCCCGCGAAGGAGGCGAGTTTTGGTGCACTGGCGATCAGGCGGGCTTGTTCTTCGACCTTGCCGGGATCAAGGTCATATTCGGCGCCGGGTACGCGCCAGCCGCCCCAGTCCTCGCGACCCGTAATCACCACTGGATAAGTGCCGGGCACCGGATGACGCGAGCAATCCTCGGCCGCCTGCCACTTGTTGCGGGCGCGGACAACGCGCCAGCTTTCCGCCGACGCCGCGACATGGTCGCCCATGGGCTCCTCGCTCACCAACTCGTCGGCGGTGAACTCCCGGCCCAGTCCCACGTCGTAGTGAACCCGCAGCGGCTCATCCAGCCCCTTGGCCCAGTGTGGCACCACATGTTCGATCAGCGCCCATGTGCCGACCGGCTTGACGTAAACCCGCTGGTTCTTATGGAACACGGCCTTGGCCATGGGTGCCTTCACGCGAAAATGCGGCGCAAGTGTCGGCCATACGCTGTTAAGCCGCGGTTAAGGTCGTTGTGCGGTTTCGATCCAACAGGCCATAATCGCCCGCGATGCCAAGCCCGTGCGTGAAAATATGCGGCTATGACGCTGTGCGCGACCTGTGCCGCGGCTGTGGCCGCACGCTGGACGAAATCCAGGACTGGTGGACCCTGAGCGAGGCCGAGCAATTGCGCATCATGGCCGAGCTTCCTGCCAGGCTTAAGCCAAGGTCTTCTGAAGCCAGTTGAGTTCCCTCGCCAGCCTCACATTTTCGCCCACGACGATGATGGACAGGGCCGGGCTTTGTTCGGCCGCCGCCGCCAGCCCGCCCAAGGTGGTCACGATCATGCTTTGGTCTGGCCGCGCCGCATTGGCAACGATGGCGGCAGGCTCGTTCCCATCACGGCCACCCGCCATCAGCACATCGGCGATTTCGCCCGCGAACTTGCGCCCCATATAGAACACCAGTGTGGGTGCGCTCCGCGCCACGCGGCCCCAGTCGAGGTGCGGCAGTTTCCCATCGCTGCCATGGCCGGTGATGAAAGTGACGGCATGGTTGGTGTCGCGATGCGTCACCGGAATGCCCGCATAGGCCAGCCCGCCAATGCCTGCCGTGATGCCCGGCACGATGCGGAAGGGCACGCCTGCGCGCGCCAGCGCCTGGGCCTCCTCGCCGCCGCGTCCGAAGACGAATGGGTCACCGCCCTTCAGCCGCAGCACGCGCTTG
>JAEZBK010000251.1 GCA_023427355.1 Pseudomonadota bacterium | reverse complement strand
GGGCTGCTGCTGGGTGGGGTCATACTGGGCGGGAACGGCCGGAAGGCCACCCTGGCGCTGCAACTGCTGCATCTGCTGCAAAGTCTGGGGGTCCAAAGGCAATGGCTGGGCTTCACCGGGCGTAACGACCAGCGCAACGCCAAAAGCCGCAAAAGCCGCCAGGAAAGACGCGACGCGAAGGGCCCGTGCCAAGGCCTTACCCAGCATCTGTGGAATTACCTGACGCATCGGCCCCTCAAATGACAAGTTTTCATTTCAATTCGGGCATTTATCATGGTGCAGCGACAGGGTGAAAGCGAAAATCCCGTCCCGCACACAGCCTGGCGCAGGTTACACGCCCCGCCCGCCCATGCCACGGATATTTCCTTGGCAAATACACGGGTCACGGTGCCTTTTGGCACCGCGCCCAAGGCAGAAAAGATTTTTCTTGCAATTACTTAGGCGAAGCGCAAGGAAAATGCCTTCGGACTTCGGAAGGCGCAGGACGTGACAAGCAAGCGGCAGGGCAGACCGAAGGCACGCCTGCGCGTCGCGCTTGCCGCCTCGAGCGCGCTCCTGGTCTGTTTTCCCGCCTTCGCGCAGGACCATATTCCGCGCAACAATTTTGGCAGTGCCGGGCTCATTGACATGCCCAGCGCCCGCATGGCGCCCGATGGCGAATTGTCGGCTGGCGCCTTCTTCACCAAGAACACCCAGCGCTACAATCTGGGCTTCCAGGCCCTGCCCTGGCTGGAAGCCAGCTTCCGCTATACCGGCATAAACGATTTTCATCCTGCCTATCCCATCTATTACGACCGCAGTTTCAGCGTTAAGGCGCGGCTGTGGGACGAAACCAACTGGCTGCCTGCGCTGGCCGTCGGGATAAACGACATTGTCGGTACCGGCGCCTATGGCGGCGAGTTTGTCGTGGCCAGCAAGCGCATTGGCCCCGTGGATCTGTCCGTGGGCCTTGGCTGGGGCCGTATGGGTTCCATCGCCCATTTTCGAAACCCCCTTTCCCTGCTCTCGGACAGTTTTGACACTCGTCCCGGGCAGTTCCTCGTCGGGGGCGTGACACCCGGCGCCGCCAACTTTGGCAATCTTTTCCATGGCCGTGATGTGGGCCTGTTTGGCGGTGTCGCCTGGACCACGCCGCTGCCGGGACTGACCCTGATGGCAGAGTATTCCAGCGATGCCTATGTGCTGGAAAACCAGCTTGGCGCCCTGAAAACGCGAAACCAGTTCAATTTCGGCGCAAGCTATGCCCTGAACAGCAGCATGCAGCTGAACCTGAGCTGGATGAACGGCAACAACATTGCCGGCAACTTGACCTTCCTTCTGGACCCGGTGCGGGACAGCTATCCCCAGAAGTTCGGCCCGCAGATGCTGCCGCCACAGTCCCGGCCCCAGCAGGACCAGATGGCAGGCATCGCCGCGCTGCGAGGGGTTCCCAACACGCCCAGGGCGCGCGTTGACACCCTCACCACCGCAGCGGTGCTGGACGCCTTGTGGCGCGACGACACCGTGAACAATGTTTCCATCAATGGACAGACAGCGCAGATCGCGCTGGCGCGCGGTGATGTCCAGACCGCCTGCCGCAACGCGGCACAGCTGCTGGCCCGCCAGCCGTCCGGCATTACGCAGGTCCAGGTCTCCCTGGGCGGGCAGAACACCAGCTGCGCCGTGACGCCGCTTCACAATTTCTCGCAACCAGCGAATTTCGTCACGGCATCAGCCCGCAGCGCCGCGGCCGAGCCCATGGTCATCAATGCAGCGCCCGTGCCCAGGCCCACCCTTGCCAGTGCTGAGGCGAAAATCCGCGCGGGCATAGCGGCACAGCTGATCCAGCTGGTTGCGCTGCGACTGGGCGGCGGAGAAGCCACCGTCTACTATACCAACACGCGGTATTTTCACGAGATCGAGGCGCTGGAACGCCTGACCAGGGTTCTGATGGCGGAAGCCCCGGCCGAGATCGAACGCTTCCGCTTCATAGCCACGCAGGGCGGCGCACCCCAGCGCGAATACACGGTGCTGCGCAGCGTCGCCGAACGGAACCTGGAACAGATATTCGACCTGGATTTCACCCGGTCCGTGCAGTCCGCTCCCGCCCCGTCAATCAACCCCGTCCTGGCGGCGGCGGTCTCGAAAACCTATCCCCGCTTCACCTGGTCGCTGTTCCCGCAGCTCCGCCAGTCACTCTTCGATCCGTCCAACGCGCTGGGCATACAGGTCCTGGCTGCGGCCCAGGGCACACTGGAAATCCTGCCCGGCCTGTCGCTGACAGGTCAGGCTGAAGCGAGCATGTTCGACAATTACCCGGTCAACCGCCTGTCGGACAGCGTGCTGCCGCATGTGCGCACCGATTTCGTCCAGTATTTCGTCAAGGGTCGTAACGGCATCCCCAATCTTGAGCTGAATTACCGCTTCCGCCTGTCGCCAACCATGTTTGCCATAACGCGGGCGGGCTATCTGGAAGGCATGTTCGCGGGGGTAGGCGGCGAAGTGCTCTATCGGCCTGAAGGCGCGCGCTGGGCGCTGGGCTGGGACCTTTATGGTCTGAGACAGCGCAACTTCGACCGTCTGTTCGGCTTCCAGAACTATGAAGTCGTGACCGGGCACATGTCGTTCTACTACCAGTCGCCATGGTACGGCTTGAATGCGGCCTTCCGCATCGGACGCTACCTTGCGGGCGACTATGGCGCGACGTTCGAGCTGACGCGGCGCTTTGACAGCGGCGTCGAGATCGGCGCCTTCTTCACCAAGACCAATGTCACTTCGGCGCAATTCGGCGAAGGCAGCTTCGACAAGGGCATCATGATCCGCATTCCCATATCGTGGGCGGCGCCTCTGCAATCGCAGAACCAGCTGGCGATGGATTTGCGCCCGGTACAGCGCGATGGCGGACAGCGCCTGAATGGCGATGCCATCCTTTACGAGGAAACCCGTCGGCTATATGCCGGGCAGCTGGCCATGACGGGCCCGTGGTAAGCGCTCCAACCGCGCTTCAGCCTTTCGACTTCAGCCAGCGCACTGTGCGCTCCACGCCTTCCTGCAGCGAATAGCGCGGAGGCCCCATGAGAGCAAAGGTGGGCTCCATCGGAATGGGAAAATCCGTCGTCATGCGGGCCAGACGCCCCAGATTGATGGGCGAAGGTCCACCAAGCGTCTTCGAGAACTCCCCGGCATAGGCCACCGCGCGCAGCAGCCACTTGGGCACACGGCGCACCGGCTTTCCCGTCAGCGCCATGCCGAATGCATCGAGCCACTGCGCAGAAGGCAGCGGCGCGTCGCCCACATAATAGGTCTGGCCCTCCACGAGGGCGGCATCCAGCTCTGCCAGGCGCATGATCTGATGAACGATATTCTCGACATAGCCATAGGAGCGGACAACATCGAACCCCGCCGGGTGCAGATAGACCCGCTGGCGGATGAACCGCCAGGCCTGGTTCGGCAGGCTGGAATGGTAGGGCCCCCAGATGACGGACGGGCGCACGATGGACCAGCGATAGCGTGCCGGAAGAGCATGCATGAACTTCTCGGCCTCCACCTTGCTCTGGGCATAGAGACCGAACTGCGGCTCGAAAATCTTCGGATCGAAATTGCCCGTTCCGGCGCCGGCGACCACCATGGTCGAAGCCTGGATGACCAGCGGCATATTGGGCAGTGTCTCCACGGCCGCAAATATATTCTTCACGCCTTCGACATTAATCCGCATGTCTTCATAGGTGCCATCCAGCCGGGCATGGGCGGCCAGATTGTAGATGAGCGCGGGCTGTTCGCGCGCGACCAGCGAATGCACGGCGGCCAGATCGGCAAGATCGCATTTGACCCAGCAGGATGCCTGCTCCGCAAGAACGGGCGGGTTGATGTCGAGGTTGATGACCTTGGCGCCGGCATCCAGCAGCGCGGCGACAAGATGCGTGCCAATGAAGCCTGAGCCACCCGTTACCAGGACAGGCCCCTGCCTGTAGCACGGCCCGCCCACACGCTCTGAAATCACGCTCATAAGTCTCGCTCAGACCGATCTGGAAACCGCGATGCATTTACGCGCCAGCATACAAAACCATGCACGCAGTAGCCAATGGCCACATTGACAGAAAAGCCCACAGGCCTCTAATAACCACTAAATTCCGCACGAACAAGGGCATGGAAATGTCGAGGTCAAGATGACGATGCCCGCCATTGACGATCGAGAAACAATGAACGGCTGGGACTATCTTTCCATCCTGCGCAGCCAGTGGCGAATCATCGTTTTTTTCACGGTCCTGTTCATGCTCGGGGCTGTTGCGGTTCGCTTCCTCGTTCCCAACAGCTATGAAGCGCGCGTCATCACTGTTCCGGCGCAGAATACGACCGCGTCCCAGCCTACCGCACTGAATTCCCTCATGAGCCTGGGCCTACTCTCGGCCAGCGGCTCTGCCAGCCCCAAGGAACTTGCCATTGCGACGCTGTCGGCGCGCTCATTTCTGGTCAGCTATGCCCAACAGCCCAGGATACTGCACCAGCTTTTTGCAGATCGCTGGGACACGCGATCGCAGCGCTGGAACGAAGAAGGCGCGCCCAGTGAAGAGCAGATATTCGAGCGCCTGTCCGGCAAGCTTACGGTCGAATCCTCTGCGGCAGACAATATCATCACCGTACGCATCCGCGACACGAATAGCGCCTTTGCGGCGGAGATCGCCAACGGCCTTGTGGCGCTGCTGAACCGCCAGTTTCAGGCCAAGGCGGTCATAGAAGCCGATCGCATGGTGAGTTACCTGATGGAAGCCTATCAGGCGACGCAGATCAGCGAAGTCAGAACGAACCTGGCAAACCTGATGCAGGATCACATCCGGCAACGCATCCTTGCGAAGAGCCGTGACGACTATCAGCTCACCGTGATTGATCCGGCGAAGGCCACGACCAGGAAGGTTAATCCCGGCCTTAGCATATTGCTGCCCGTCGGACTGATGCTGGGATTGTTCCTTGGAATTCCGGCCGCGTTTCTGGCGCATACCACAAGGCCGCGATGGAGAGGGCCACTGGCAGGACTGCTAGCACCCAGGGCCTGACATGGCATACCTGCTGGTCGCATTGACGATCTACCAGTTCGCATTCCGGACGATCGGCCTGCACGGATCTGCGCTCTATCTTGTTCTAAATCCCTACTTCCTTGCCTTGCCTTTCATCATCTTCTGGATTGGCTCGGCAATCATTGGCAAGGAGCGCACCGACCGCAACCTGCTAATCGGCTGGCTGGTGATTTTCCTGTTTCCCTGCGTGATGCTGCGCAATGCGACCGGCGATATTGCCTTCGCACTCCTGTTCATTCGCGGGCTGCAATTTTTCTGGGGCCCCGCCCTGCTGATTCCAGCCTTTCTGGGGTTCTTCCGCATGGCCGGCTACCTCCAGGCTTCCGACATTCCCATCCAGACATACATCAAGTGGATGGCAGCGATATTTGGCACCTTGACCCTGTTCGAGCTGCTGGCGGTCCATGTGCTGCGTATACCGCCACTCACATTCCCCTGGATCGGGATCCAAGGCAGCACGTCCACGTCCGTGCAAGATATCAATCCGTTCAGGCCATGGGGAATTCCATCCTACCCGCAGCCCAATGCCCTGATGATGGCGTACCTGTTCTGGCTATCCACGGTATGGGGTGCGCATGGCGTCTACCATAAGCTTGTCACATTTTGCGGCGTCCTGCTTTCCGGGTCAGGCACCGGCCAGATGGGTTTAGCGGCGATGGCAGGAC
>JAEZBK010000249.1 GCA_023427355.1 Pseudomonadota bacterium | reverse complement strand
GACACGCTGGCGCTGGCCGCCCGACATGGCGGCGGGACGATAGGTACGGCGGTCGGACAGGCCCACCGCATCGAGCAGTTCGCGTGCGCGCCGGCGCATGGCGGCGGTTTCGCGGCCAGCAGCGGATGCGGCGGGCATCATCACATTTTCCTCGGCGGTCAGGTCGGGCAGCAGGTGGTGGAACTGGAAGACGAAACCGATATTGCGGTTGCGGAAGCGTGTCAGTTCGGCATCGCCGGCATGGGTGAGATCGGTATCCAGCATGTGATGCACGCCTTCGCTGGGCCGCATCAACGCGCCCAGGATGTTGAGCAGCGTACTCTTGCCCGAGCCGGAGGGCCCCTGCAGCGCCGCAAGCTCGCGGCGATACAGCGTCAGGTCTATGCCGTGCAGCACCGTGGCGGTGGCGTCGCCGGTGCCGAAGCGCTTGACGATCTTTTCGATGCGGACCAGCTCTTCGCCGCTCATTGGCCGATCGCCTCGACGGGATCAAGCCGCGCGGCACGACGCGCCGGGATGATGGACGCGAGCGCCGAAGCCAGGGTGGTCAGCACTACCGCGATGACGAAGCCACCCTGCCCCACGTCAATCGGCAGGCCACCGCTTTGCACCTGTGCGATGGGTGGAAAGGGCGCCAGCGCAGCCCAGGCGAGCAACGCGCCGCTCACGCCGCCGGTGGCGCCGATGAAGACGCCTTCCAGCACGAAGACCTGCAGGATGAAGCCTCGGCTGACCCCGGCTGCGCGCATGATGCCGATCTCGCCGCGGCGGCGCATGACCGACAGCAGCATCGCGCTGGCGATGCCGATCATGATGGTGAGAAGCGCGAAGGCCTTGATGATGTCGCCGGTGCGGCCCTGGGCATCCAGCGCCTCGAAAAGCTGGGCGTTCTCTTCCGTCCAGGAGGTGACTTTCAGGCCCGTGGCGCGCTCCAGCCTCTGCGCGAAACGCGGTGCGTCGGCCACCGGGGCGACCTTCAGTTCGAAGCGGGAAATGCCGCTGGGCAGGTCGAACAGCGCGCGCGCGGTGGTGAAGTTCATATAGACCGCCTGGCGGTCGGCGCTGGCGATGCCCAGCGAGAAAATTCCGGTGACGCGGAAGCTGCGTTCGCGCTGGCGGTCGGAACGCACCATGATGGCCTGGCCGACATACAGGCCCAGATCGTCAGCCAGCTTGCGGCCGATGAGGATGCCATCGCTGGGCAGGCGGCTTTCGCCCGCCACGATGGCGCCGGCGACATTGGCAATGGCAGAGAGCCGGTCGGGCATGACGCCAATCACGCCCACCGGAGCGATGGCCTGGCCGCGCATGAGAAAGGCGCTGCCCCGAATCTGGGGCGAGACGGCGGTGACACCCGGAAGGGCTTCGATCACCGGAATGAAGGGCTGCCAGACAGCGATCTGTTCGCGGCGGCTGAGATCCTTCTGCACCGTGAGCTGCGCGCCCGGCACGGGCGCGATCAGGCCCGGCGACCGCTCGCGCATTTCCAGCGTGACATGGGCGATGGAGCCGACGGTGCGCTGGGTCAGGAGCGTGGCCAGGCCGCCAATCAACGCGCTCATGAAGATGAAGACGGTGACGCCCAGCGCCACGCCGCTGATCAGCAGCGCCGCCTGCCCCGGACTGGAGAGAAAATGCCGGAAGGCGATCTTGGCGGCATAGCGCATCGGCTAGTCCGCCGCGCGCACGCGCGTTCCCGGCTGCGCCGCGAGCGGGTCGGCCAGGATGCGCAGGCCGGGCTTCAGGCCGGAGGTGACGATGACGGTTTCGGAGGGCCAGTCGACGAAACTGATACGCTGTTCGGTGACCTCGCCCGCGTCATTGACCAGCCGCACGCGCGGGGCGGTGCTGGGCGTCAGGATGGCGCTGCGCGGAATGCTGATGGCATTCGCACGCTGCTCGACGATGAGATTGACCGACACGGTGAGCCCCGCAGGTGCGCGCGCGGGCGGCTGGTCGAAGGCCAGGCGCACGGCGCGCGCGCCGGTTGCCGGATCCACGCGGTCTTCCATATGGATGATCCGGGCCGAAAGCGGCTTCGCTGCGCCCGGAATGGCCACGCTTGCCGCCATGCCCACCGACAGGTCGGCGGCATAGAGTTCATCCACCTGCGCCGTTGCTTCGGGCATGGAGGTATCGGCCAGGCGATAGACAATGGCATCGCTGCCCACGGTCTGGCCAAGATCCACCGGACGCTCGGTGATGACGCCGGCAAAGGGTGCGCGGAGCTGGTGGCGGGCCTGGACCTCGCGCGCCTGTTCGACCGTGGCGGTGAGGCGAAGCACATCGTCATTGGCCTGGCGCACGGCGACGCGCGCCTGCTCGACCCGCTGGGAGCCGACGATCTCGGCCAGCTTGTCATAGCGGGCCTGGTCGCGGCGGGCCTGGGCCAGCGTTTCCTGCTGGGCGGCAAGCTGTGATTGGGCCTGGCGGATGGCGGCGATCTGGGGGGCATCGTCGATGCGGGCAAGCAGCGTGCCGGCCTCGACCCGCTGGCCCACATCGTAAGGCAACAGGATGATCCGGCCGGGGACCGGCGATTTGACCTCCACCGACAGACGCGGACGAATGCGCCCGTTGACCGCCAGGACACGGCTGGCCTCCCCGGAACGGACGTCCAGCACCTGAACCTGCGGCGCGCGCGGCCATGCCAGCCAGGCGGCCAAGCCAAGGACGGCCACCACACCTATTATAAGAACGATGCGTCCCCGCACGGCGGAGCACTCCCCCTGAAGGCAGGCGAAACCTAGTCCATATCGGCCGGGGCAGATATGGCCCAAGCCTTGCCTGCGAAGGAATGTGTACGCGGCAAAGCCGCGCGCGGTTCACCCGGCGGGCAGCCCGGCCTATTCGTCGCCCAGGGACCAGATGCGGTGGGCGTCAATCATCAATTGCAGCACCGCGCCATGGGCGGTGGCGCGGGCGCGCAATTCGCTGCGGCGCATCTCGAAATCCTGGCGCTGGGCCAGGAGCAGTTCGGTCAGGCCCTGATCGCCCAGCGCCACCGCACGCTGCATGCGCGCCAGCATCTGGGTGCTGCTTTGCGCCGCGGCGCGGCTTTGCTGCCAGCCGGCGAGCCCTTGCTGCGCGGCGATGACATCGCGGTCGGCCGCGATCTCGACATCGCGCAGGGCCTTGCGCGCGGCGATGGCGGCCGCCGAGGCTTCCGCCGACGCCTGGTCGGCCTGGGCGCTGCGCAGCGCCCCGCCCAGCGGGATCGAGAAACCGAAGCCGAACCCTGTTTCGTGACCCGAACGTTCCTGGAAGGTGCGCAGCTCCAGCGTCGGGTCGGCGAAGCGGTCCAGCCTGGCGCGGGTGGCCAGCCATTCGCGACGCTCGGCCTCGCTGCGGGCCATCTTGATCTCGTGATTGTCGTCCAGCACGGCGGCGCGCCATTCCTCCCACGGGCCGGGCGGCGGTTCGGGATCTGGCAAGGGCGACAATTTCAGCGGCAGCACCAGGCTGGGAAAGGTGCGCTGGAGCGAAACCTTCGCGCTGGCCTGGGCCTGTACGGCCTGCGCGGCGACGGCACGGGCCTGCGCCAGTGCCGACTCCACCTGTTCGACCTGCAGCGTCGCGGCCTGACCCAGTTCGCGGCTGCGCATGGTGGCGGCCACCTGGCGCTCGTAATTGGCCACTTCCTCGGCGGCCAGCACGGCCTCGGTCTCGGCCACCACCCATTCGATATAAAGCGTCTTGAGCAAGGTAGCCGTCTGGTGACGGGCGTCGCCAAAGGCGTTTTCCGCCACGGCGACGCCGGACGCGCCGATGCGGTTGTCGGCATCGGCCTTGCCGGGCAGGCGGAACGCGCGCGCCACCCCGACGCTCCATTCGTTCAGCCGGCCTTCGAGATTGCTGGCGCGGCTGACATATTCCCCGCGCAGCGTGAACTCATGCGGCCCGGCGGCCCTTGCGCGCGCTTCAGCCTCGGCGGCCTGGACCTTGGCGCGGGCATGCAACACATCGGGATCTTCAGCCATGATGCGATCCACCATGTCGTGCGGCGGCATGAAATCCAGGCTGGGCGAGCGAATGTCGCCATGCGGTACCGCAGGCTGCGCCAGCGCCACGGGCGCAAGCGCGAACAGGCCGGCGGCCAGCAGCAGGGGAGCGGTTCTCATGCGAAATCTCCGGACTCATGGACCGGCTCGGTCCAGTAGTGCATCTGCGGCGCGCGGAAGCGGCCGCGCATCTCTTCCAGCAGCGGCGCGACATGGGAGGCGGGCAGGATCAGGATGACCAGCATTGTGTCCATGCTGCCGCGAACCTTTTCGCGCAGGGATGCATTGACAAAATCCGCGCCATGGGCGGCGGCTTCGACCGTGGTGAAGCCGTTGCTGTCCCAGTCGCTTTCCAGCAGGAACTCCACCACCGTGTCGGCCAGCGCCCTGGGGCAGGACAGGACGAGCTTGGTCAGGATCATGCCACCTTCTCCTTCAAGCGGGCCACGCCAAACCGTTCAAACAGGATCGGCAGCAGGAACAGCGTCAGGACGGTGGAGCTGATGAGGCCGCCAATCACCACGATGGCCAGGGGCTTCTGTATCTCCGAGCCTGGCCCGGTGGCGAAGAGCAGCGGAATCAGGCCAAGCGCCGCGATGGCTGCGGTCATCACCACGGGCCTGAGGCGCCGGCGTGCGCCTTCATAGACGACCTCGCGCATGGACAGGCCCTGGGCCAAAAGCTGGTTGAAATAGACGATCAGCACAAGCCCGTTCAGCACGGCGATACCCAGCAGCGCGATGAAACCGACGGATGCGGGCACCGACAGATATTCCCCCGACAGCCAGAGCAGCAGCACACCCCCGATCAGCGCCAGCGGGATATTCGCCAGGATCAGCAGGGACTGGCGCACCGAACCCAAGGTGGCGAACAGCACCAGGAAGATCAGCCCCAGCGCCAGCGGCACCACGATCATCAGGCGCTGCGCCGCGCGGCGCTGGTTCTGGAACTCGCCGCCCCATTCCAGCCGGTAGCCGGTGGGCAGTTTCACCGCCTGCGTCACCGCAGCCTGCGCCGCATCCACGAAGCTGACAAGATCGCGGCCCGCGACATTGGCCTGCACGGTGGCGAAGCGCGAGGCATTCTCACGATTGATGCGAACCGGTCCTTCGGGATTCGTGATCTTGGCCACATCCGCCACATGGACGATGCCGCCCTCCGCGCCCACCATGGCGATGGCGCCGAACAGCTCGGGGCGTGCGCGCAAATCCGCCTCCCCCTTGATGATGATGGGAACGCGGCGGGCCGCCTGGGTGACAACGCCCGCATCCAGGCCTTCGAGGCGCGCGCGCATTTCTTCCTGGAGCGTCTGGGCGGAAACCCCGGCATCGCCCGCCGCCATGCGGTCAATATCGGTCTGCAGGTAGCGCACGGAATCGTCCGCCACTGTGAAAACCTCGGCCGCGCCCTGGACCTTCTCGATGGCGGCGCGGATCGCCTCGGAAAGACGGCCCAGCTCGTGCAAATCCGGCCCGAAGACCTTGATCGCCAGGTCGCCACGGCTGCCGGTGAGCATTTCCGAGGTGCGCATCTCGATCGGCTGGGTGAAGACATAGTCTATGCCGGGGAAATCGTGCATCACCGCGCGGATATGCTCCACGATGTCGTCCTTGGAAGCGGTGCGCCATTGCGCGCGCGGCTTCAGCATCAGGAACATGTCGGTTTCGCCAAGACCCATGGGATCGAGTCCGATTTCGTCGCTGCCGGTGCGCGATACCGCTTCGCGGACCTCGGGCACCTGTTCGAGAATGGCTTTCTTGACCGCCATGTCCAACGCCTTGGACCGTTCCAGCGTGATGGACGGCAGCTTGGCAAGCTGCAGCACGATGGCGCCTTCATCCATGGTGGGCATGAAGGTCTTGCCCACCGCCACATAGGCCACGCCTGCAATGACAAAGGCCAGCGCGACGCCGATGAACAGCCGGGCCGGCTTCAGCAGGACAGCGGCCAGCGCCCCCGAATAGAGCGGCGTCAGCTTGCGCATCAGCCAGGGTTCGCCATGTGCGCCAGGCTTGAGCACCAGCGAGGCGATCACCGGGATCAGCGTCAGCGACAGCAGCAGAGAACCCGACAGGGCAAAAATGATGGTCAGCGCCACGGGCGCGAACAGCTTGCCTTCCAGGCCCTGCAGCGACAGCAGCGGCAGGAAAACCAGACAGATGATCACGATGCCCGATGCCACCGGCACCGCCACTTCGGACGCCGCCCGATAGACCACATGCAGGGCGGGCACTTTGCGCGCCGCATCATGATGCGCCAGCCGTTCGACGGTATTCTCGACCACCACCACGGCGGCATCCACCAGCATGCCCACCGCGATGGCCAGGCCGCCCAGGCTCATCAGGTTGGCGGTCAGGCCGAACAGCGTCATCATCAGGAAGGTGATCAGCGCGGCGAAGGGCAGCGTCAGGGCCACGACAATGGCCGCACGCAGGTTCCCCAGGAAGACCAGCAACAGCACCACGATCAGCACGGTGGCCTCCAGCAGGGCCTTTTCGACCGTGCTGACCGCCTTGTTGATGAGATCTGCGCGGTCATAGAAGACGTTGATGCGCACACCCTTGGGCAGGTTGGCTTCCAGCTCCTGCAGGCGGGCGCGCACGCCTTCCACCACCGCGCCGGTGTCGGCCCCGCGCAGACCCAGCACGAGGCCCTGCACGGCCTCGCTCGTGCCGTTGCGGCTGACCGCGCCATAGCGCGTCAGCGCGCCGGTGCGCACCGTGGCCACGTCGCCCAGCCGCACGCTGCCGCCATTGCGAACCGGCACGATGACCTGGCGCAAATCCTCCTGGGTCTGGATGGCGCCGACGGCGCGCACGATCAGCGCTTCCTCGCCGTCATTGACCCGGCCTGCGCCATCATTGCGGTTGGCCGCCGCAATGGCCTGGCGCAAGTCGGAGACACCCAGGCCCGCGGAGAGCAACGCCGCATCGTCGGGCACGACTTCGAAACTTTCGACATGGCCGCCCAGCGCATTCACATCGGCGACACCGGCAATGGTGCGCAGCGCGGGACGGATGGTCCAGTCCAGAAGGGTACGCCGTTCGGCCAGGCTGATATCGCCCCCCTCGATTGTGAACATGAAGATTTCCGACAACGGCGTCGCGATGGGCGCAAGGCCGCCCGTGACCGTATCGGGCAGGCTGTCCATCGCCTGGGCCAGGCGCTCGCCAACCTGCTGGCGCGCCCAATAGACGTCGGTGCTGTCGGTGAAATCGATGGTGATGTCGGCAATGGCGTATTTCGCCATGGAGCGCAGGATCACCTGGTTGGGGATGCCCAGCAGCTCCAGTTCCAACGGCGCGATCACGCGCTGTTCGACTTCCTCCGGTGTCATGCCGGGAGCCTTCAGGATCAGCTTCACCTGGGTGGTGGAGATGTCGGGATAGGCGTCGATCGGCAGGCGCGAGAAGGCATACGCGCCCGCGCCCAGCAGCAGCGCCGCCAGCACCAGCATCAGCATGCGCTGGCTCAAGGCGAGTTCGATGATCCGGCGCAGCATGTCTACTCCTGTACGCCCGCGGCCTTGAGTTCGCTCAGGCCCGAAACCGCCACCCGGTCACCGGCGGACAGCCGGCCGCTGATCGTGGCGTCGTCGGGCCCACGCGCGATCACGCGCACCGGCACGGCCTCGAAACCACCCTTGCGCGCGACGAAGACCGCAGGGCCACCGGACAGTTCGACCACCGCCATGCGCGGCACCGCCAGGCTGCCGGCCGCCGCCTTTTGCGTCACGGTCAGGCGCACCGTTTGCCCGCCCACCAGCGCGCCGGGCGATGAAAGCCGGGCGCGCAGGGTGGCGGAACGGGTCTTGGGATCAATGAAGGTGCCCGCCGCGACCACCGTGCCCGTCACGTCGTTCATACCGTCCACGCGCACGCCATCGCCCGGGGCGACACGGCCCACCGCGGCGGCGGGCAATGCGCCTTCGACCCAAAGCTCGGTTCGGGTATCGATGGTGATCAGCGGCTGCATGGCCGCCACCTGATCGCCGACATGCACCTGGACCGCGGCGATACGCCCGCCCTGCGGCGCGGTCAGACGATAGCCGCCATCGGCGGTGCGGGTGGCGCGGGCCATGGCGCTGCGGCTGGCAGCCAGCTCGGCGGCCGCAGACTGTTCGGCGGCAAGGGCTTCCTCGGCGCGCGACTGGGGCGCAATACCTTCCTTCACCAGGGCGCGGGCGCGGTCGGCCGCCGCGCGGGCGTTGCGATATTGCGCTTCCTGCCCCTGCAGGCGGCCCAGCATGGCGCCGGCATCGCTGCTGGCGATCACCGCCAGCGCCTCGCCCGCCTTGACGGTTTCTCCTTCCAGGCGGATCAGGCTCTGCACCGATCCGGCGAAGGGCGCGGAGACCGGAATGCGCGAATCCGGCGCAGGCGTGACACGCCCCAGCACCGAGACGCCCGGTTGGGTCGCGGCGGCACGCACCGGCACGGTGCGGATGCCCAGCCGCTGCATCTGCTGCGGCGTGACGGGAACGATCGCGGCCTGCGCAGCGGAGGACAGCAGCAGCAGCGCCGCCAGGAGACAGAGCGAATTACGCATGAGCGGGACTTCTTTGCT
>JAEZBK010000234.1 GCA_023427355.1 Pseudomonadota bacterium | reverse complement strand
GATTACTTCTGCAGCGGCAGCGGCTTGCCATTGGTGTCCACGAACACGGTGGAAACCGGGCCTTCGCCATACAGATAGATGACGGCGGGTTCCGGATCACCGCGACGCGAGCCGTCCCAGTGGATCGCATTCTCTTCGTCGGTCGCCAGCGTACCGGCGCGGAAGGGATAGGTGCGCTTTTCGTCATAGACGGTGTCCGAGCTCACCCACCAGGTGCCCGACACCACGACGATGTGGCGAACCTTGTCGTGGAAGTGCGGACGCGAGAACGAACCCTGGTGCCAGCGATACATCACGGCATAGGGGCCGGGCTTGCTGGGATTGCCATAGATATAGGCGATGTCGGCTTCGTCCTTCAGCATCACTTCCCACTTCACATTCTTGGGAATGGTGAAGGGAACCTGCTTGGGATTCGGCGGCGGGCCGTTCGGATCGGTGGTCTTCGCCTGCAGGTTGGCGGGGACGACATCGCGATGGCCGGGATACTGGTTGCTCACATTGCCGTTCTGCGGATGGAACTGCGCATAGGCGGTGGCGGCGATGCCCGCAACGCCCAGGCACGCAGCGACGCTGACGGCCTTAAGGGTCTTCGAAGTCATTCGGCTTTTCCTCCAGGGTGCGTCCTCATTGGTGCCCGAAAATCAGGCGAACGCATGGCCGATTATTACCGCAAGTTCAGGGTGCGGGCAATTGACGCCAGCCCTTTCGCGCTTGCGAAAAGAGGCATGCGAACGGTTGCGTCAGGCCTTGGCGAATTGTGCGAAGCGCTGATGCGACTGCAGGATGTGGGCGCGCATCGTGTCTTCGGCCTTCTGCGCGTCACGGGCTTCGATCGCTGCATACAATTGCGCATGCTCGTCATGGGCGTCGGAGGTGATCGAATTGGCGTAGCAAAGCCGGAAGATGTGCAGGTGGATGTGCATGCGGGCCAGCGAATCCGCGATCAGCGCGTTGCCGGTGGCCTGGGCGATGCGCTCATGGAATTCCGCATCCAGTTCGGCAAAGCGGTCATAGGTGCTGCGGGTCTCGGTGTCTTTGTTCGGCCGCATTTTCGCCAGCAGGCCGCCCAATTCCCCGACGGCCTGGGGGCTCATCTTGCGCGCGGCCTGGCGCGCCGCATAGGGCTCGATCAGCAGGCGGATCTCATGGATCTCCTCGAATTGCGCGCGGTTCAGGATCGGCGCGGTGCAATAGCCGATCAGGTGCTGCTTGGTGACCAGGCCCTTGGCCTCCAGCATCGAAAGCGCCTCGCGGATCGGCGTTTGCGACACGCCCAGCGTGCGCGCCAGGCTTTCGATGGTGATGCGCGTATCCGGCGCGATCTTCAGCGACATGATGTCGGCGCGCACCCGGTTATAGACCTCATCCACCAACCCGGCGGGGCGGCGTATGGGCGTCACCACCGGCGCCATGGCCGTGGCGGCGGCAGGTGGCGGCTCGGGCAGGGGGGTGACCGGGGCTTCGATGCTGGTCTTGGGCGGCATGACTCTATCCATCGTTTGCAGCAGGGTGCCGGTCCCGGCCCAAAAAGCAACATGGGCATCGGATTGATTTGTAACCGGCAGGATGGCATAACCCGCTCGCCCAATATCATATAGGATATAATGTTGCACAGGGAGCAATCGCCGGAGCGCCTGTCCCATGGTCTCCGTCCTGCTTCCTCGCCAAGCCTGACACGCCGCGCCGCCCATGCAATTTGCGCGGGCAGGGCGGTAAAAAAGCTGGCGGCCGGTGATTTGACTGGGGTGCGCGCATCGCCTCCAATGGTGGCGGACCGCATGGCGCTGATCCCCGGCGCTCGCGCAAACGCGGCCACCGACAAGTCCGGAAACGCAGTTCGTCGCACCGATGACGGCCGCGCGGGAGCGATCCCGAAAACCGGACGCGGATGTTCTGAGTAAGGAAGGAAAGCAATGACAAATATCTTTGGCGCCCTGCGCCTGCCTGCCAGCGTGGTTTTCGGCTCCGGCCAGCGTCACGGCATCGGCCTGATGACCGCCCAGATCGGCAAGCGTGCGCTGGTCTGCACCGATGCCCGCATGGGCCAGGATGCGCAGTTCAAGGCGATGGTCGAAAACATCCGCGCCGCCGGCGTGGATGTGAAGGTCTATGACCGCACCGAGGCCGACCTTCCCATGGAAGGCATCACGGCATGCGTCGAGGAGTTCAAGGATCTCAACCCCGATGTCGTGCTGGGCATTGGCGGCGGCTCCTGCATGGACATGGCCAAGTGCGTCGCCGTCCTGCTCAAGCATGGCGGCTCCCTGCGCGACTATTACGGCGAGAACAAGATTCCCGGCCCCGTCGCCCCTGTGATCGCGGTGCCGACAACCGCCGGCACCGGCTCGGAAGTGACCCCCGTCGCCGTCATCGCCGACACCGAACGCGGCACCAAGGTCGGTATCTCCTCGCCCTACCTGATCCCGCGCGTCGCCTTGTGCGATCCCGAACTGACCGTCACCTGCCCGCCGGGTCTCACCGCCGTGTCGGGCGCCGATGCGCTGACCCACGCCATCGAAAGCTACACCGCCACCCGCCGCGAGGTGACGCCCGAACTCACCGTCAACAGCGTGTTCGTCGGCAAGAACGCCCTGTCCGACGTGTTCGGCCTGCTGGCGCTCACCAATATCTTCCGTTCGCTGCGCACCGCGGTGAAGGACGGCAAGAACATCCAGGCGCGCGAAGAGATGATGCTGGCCTCGCTGGCCGCGGGCTGCGCCTTCGGCACCGCGGGCACCGCCGCCGCCCACGCCATCCAGTATCCGGTCGGCAACGAAACGCACACGCCGCACGGCATGGGCGTGGCGCTTCTGATGCCCTATGTGATGGAGTTCAACCGCCCCTCCTGCGTGGCCGCCTTCTCCGAGATCGGCAAGGCCATCGGCCTGACCGGCACCGACGAGGAACTGTCGCGCAAGCTGATCGACGAAGTGGCGAAGCTGCTCAAGGACATCGGCATCCCCGTGACGCTGAAGGATCTGGGCCTGCCCGAAGACAAGCAGGACTGGACCGCCGAAAGCGCCATCGGCGCCGCCCGCCTGGTCAACAACAATCCGCGCAAGCTCGACCTCGACGCCATCAAGGCGATCACCC
Source organism: Pseudomonadota bacterium (assembly GCA_023427355.1). GTDB lineage: Bacteria > Pseudomonadota > Alphaproteobacteria > Micropepsales > Micropepsaceae > Rhizomicrobium. Next base: position 3,306 of record JAEZBK010000234.1, on the reverse strand, counting down.
GTGCCGCCTGGTCCGGCGACCGCGCGTCCATCGCCTCCTGATCGCAACGATAACGACTTCAACTGCCTCTGAGAGAACCATGACCAACACACTGACCATTCCCGCGCCCAAGACGGGCCCGGCGCCGTTCCCCATTCCCACCGACCTCTTCATTGGCGGCAAGTGGGTGGAAGCCAATGGCAAGAACCGCGTGGACGTCTTCAACCCGTCGAACGGCGAGAAGATCTGCGACGTGGCGGACTGCGACGACACCGACAGCGCCGCTGCGGTGGATGCGGCCGACAAGGCCGCCCCCGGCTGGGCCGCGACGAGCCCGCGCCAGCGCGCCGAGATCCTGCGCAAGTGCTACGAGAAGATGATCGAGAACATCGAGTGGCTGACCTATCTGATCAGCCTCGAGAACGGCAAGGCGCTGCCGGATTCCCGCTCCGAGGTTCTCTATGCCGCCGAGTTCTTCCGCTGGTATGCGGAAGAGACCTGCCATGTGCTGGGTGAGATGGCGATGGCCCCGGCGTCGGGCGCGCGCATCATGGTCCAGTACCAGCCCATCGGCATTTCGCTGCTGATCACGCCCTGGAACTATCCGGCGGCGATGGCCACCCGCAAGATCGCCCCGGCGCTGGCCGCCGGCTGCACCGTGATCTGCAAGCCTGCGACCGAAACCCCGCTCACCGCCTTCGCCGTCGCGCAGATCCTGCATGATGCGGGCGTGCCTGCCGGCGTGGTGAACGTGCTGACCACCTCCAAGGCCAGCGCCCTGTCGAAGAAGATCCTGAACGATCCGCGCGTGCGCAAGGTCTCGTTCACCGGCTCGACCCCGGTGGGCGTGAACCTGCTCAAGGAAGCGGCCAACCAGGTGATCTCCTCCTCGATGGAACTGGGCGGCAACGCGCCCTTCATCGTGTGCAAGGACGCCGACCTCAATGCCGCCCTCGATGGCGCCATGCTGGCCAAGATGCGCAATTCCGGCGAAGCCTGCACCGCCGCGAACCGCTTCTATGTCCACAAGGACCTCTACAAGGGCTTCACCGACGGCATCGTGCAGCGCATGTCGGCGATCAAGCTGGGCGATGCCGTGGATCCGGAATCCACGCTGGGCCCGATGGTCAACGAGAAGTCGGTGGCCAAGATCGCCGAGCTGGTGGACGACGCCGTCGCCAAGGGCGCCAAGCTGCTGCTGGGCGGCCAGCGCCTCAACCGCCCTGGCTATTATTATCCGCCGACCGTCCTGGCCGACGTGCCCGACAATGCCGACATGATCCGCGAGGAAATCTTCGGACCGGTCGTCTCGATGCAGTCCTTTGATGACGAAGCCGAGGCGATCCGCAAGGCCAACGATACCGAGTATGGCCTGGCGGCATATGTCTATACGCAGGATCTCAAGCGCGGCTTCCAGATCTGCGAGAAGATCGAAGCCGGCATGATCGGCCTCAATCGCGGCATCATGTCGGACCCGGCGGCGCCCTTCGGTGGCGTCAAGCAGTTGGGCCTGGGCCGCGAAGGCAGCCATCACGGCCTGATCGAGTTCTGCGAAGCCAAGTATGTTTCGGTGATCTGGTAACGCGCCAGCCCGCCGCATCCCCAGCCTGTCGAAGGATAGGCGGGCCATGACAGGCATCAGGCCGGGAACAGCGATGTTCCCGGCCTTTTGCTTTGGGGGCCGCTCGCGTTAGACTGACGGCAAAACACGGTTCCGGAGAACGCCATGCGCAAGACACTGCTCGCTCTCACCTTGGCGTTTGCGCCGATGCTGGCTGCCTGCACCACCGCGCAGGCGGTGGAGATCAATGTTCTGAGCGTCGGCCTGGTCGGGGGCGGATTCCAGAAGGCCGTGGATGCGTGGAGCGCCAAGACCGGCAACACGGTGAAGTATCCCGTGCCGCTGGGCCCGCTGGGCGCCATCGTCGAAGCAGCCGATGCCCATCCCGTGGATGTGCTGATCCTGCCTGTCGCCGACCTCAACACCCAGGCCGCGAAATACCGCCCCGGCACCACGCGCCCCATCGGCCGTGTGCTGTTCAGCATCGGCGCCAAGGCCAACGCCACCACCCCTGCCATCACCAGCGAGGCAGACCTGAAAGCCGCGCTGTCGGGCAAGACCGTGCTGATCAACGATCCGGCTTCCAGCCTCAATGGCCGCATGGTCAAGGCGGTGCTCGATGGTCCGGGTTATGAAAAGGTCACGGTCCGTCCCATCACCGGCAATGCCGCGCTGGGCCTGGCTGCCAGCGATGCCGACTATGTCTTCAACGTCCTGCCCGAACAGTTGGTCTCGCCCGGCGTGAAGGTGGTGGCCGAGGCCCCCGCGGCCCTGAACCTGCGGATTGATTTCGGCGGTGGCGTCGCCGCCAAGGCGACCCAAGTCCAAGCTGCGCAGGACTTCCTGACCTATCTGGTCAGCCCCGAAGCCCAGGCGATCTGGAAGTCGGGCGGCGTGGCGGTCCCCATCCCGCAATAGACCCCTGGTCCTTGCCCTTTCGTCCCGATGGTTTAAATAAGCCCTGGTATTCCCGCCTCTGGCGGCTGAAAAATCGTGATTTTTCAGTATCTTGCAGGACTTCCCCATGCCCTTGCTGCGATTTCTGCCCGAAGCCACCAGCCTGGATTTCGTCCGCTGGCGTTTCTGGGCGCTGGGTGTGGACGCCATCCTGACCATCGCGGCGGTGGTCGCCATCGTGGTGATGGGCTTCAATCTGGGCCTGGATTTCACCGGCGGCGCACAGGTGGAAGTGCGCGCCAAGCAGACCATCGACCTGGCGCAGATGCGCGCCGACGTCGAAGGCCTGGGCTTCGGCCATCCGGTGATCTCGACCTTCGGCGGCGGCACCTGTGACAACCCGGCCGGAAGCTGCGCGGTAATTCGCGTGCAGCCCCAATTCGCCGAAGGCGCCGACGTCAACAAGGCCAACCAGGCGGTGGTGCAGGCCATCCGCGACAAGCTGGGCAGCGGCTATACCTATTCCAACACCGAAATGATCGGTCCCAAGGTTTCAGGCGAACTGTTCCGCGATGGCGTCTGGGCCACCGTGCTGGCCATCCTGTGCATCGCGGTGTGGGTATGGTTCCGCTTCGAATGGCAGTATGGCGTCTCGGCGCTGGTCTGCACCGGCCATGACGTTCTGGTGACAGCGGGCTTCTATGCCTTCTTCCAGTGGGAGTTCAATCTGAACACGGTGGCGGCGCTGCTGCTGCTGGCGGGCTATTCGATCAACGATACCGTGGTGGTGTTCGACCGCATTCGCGAAAACCGGCGCAAATACAAGCGCATGAGCGTCGCCGACCTCATCAACCTCTCGACCAATCAGA